>CAJUAE010000113.1 GCA_910583965.1 uncultured Lachnospiraceae bacterium | reverse complement strand
GCAATCCGTGGTATCATAGGGGGCAAAATACCTTTTGACCCCAACATCATGTTATAAAGGAAAGGCATCTGACGAGAGAAGACCTATGCAGAGAAAATAAGCCGCTAAAGCGATACATGAGTCGCGCTATATATAGTGGATGTGTATCTGGGGCGTGTTGATTGGTTTTACTAAAAAGCCTAATAAAATAAAGGCATTTTTTGGTAATGACTAAAACGTTTAAGACAAACTCCAATACGGGAACAGACTATTTTTGAATACAGATACATTCTTAACATTGGTGTTCCAATAACCGATATATAATATATGGAACAAACTCATTTTTATGCATATGGGTACTCAAAGGAAAAATGTCAGCGGTGCTCAGCGCGCGAGTAGAGAAGATAAAACTTCCTTACTCATAATATAAAAATGGGTAAACCAAATACGTGTTTGAATCAAGGAGGATGATGACATGAGTATAATGCTAGGAGTAATCAAAACAAATGTAAAAAGATTGGAAATCAAAGATAGAGGTGGAAAAGTAGTTGGTTCCGTCTCAATCAGAAAAAGCCCAGAGCAGACAACAAAAAAGCGCCTGCCGTACAGCTACAAACAGATTTCTACTAGGCTTTTACAAACCAAAAAATCAGGGAATGCACATCAAGTATTGATTAGTGCAAGACAGAAGGTTGTATCGTTACGTTTAATGTACAAAAATGGCGAGTACAATGATGATGAGGTGTTTGCTGCGCTTATGCATGCACAAGCAATTACACGCGTGGCAAAAAAGCGCATGAAACATCTTGAGGAGGAAGAAAGAGTAGATAAAAAGGGTGGCTTTTGTGAAGGCGATCTAGAGGAGAAAGCTGAGGAGGCGTCAGAGAAACAGGCACACAAGGAAGATAAAGCTAAAATGGACCTTCAGCGTATGCAGAAGCTTATGGAGCAGTATGAGCGAATGATGGAAGAAGCTATGAAAGAGCTTGAACGCTTGGAGGGAATGGATGAATTGTCTGATGAAATGGGCCTTAATGGAGCGGTCAGTATGGACCCAGAGGATCTGGAGCTTATGAAAAAAAAGCATCGAGCTGATGAAATGCGCGGTATTATGGAAGCAGACATGAAATATCTAAAGTTTATGTTTGACAAGCTTGAGAAAGAAAAACAGAGCAATACCAATAATAGTTTTGGCTTAAATCTGGGAAACAGTAACAACAATAATCAAGGCGTCTCGCTGCAATTAGGCGGTGTGGAGATTCCTGTGGAGGCAGCACCAGATGCGATGACTATTGTTGAGGGTGGAGCCATTGACGCGGCAGTGTGATTATTTGTAGACAAGTAAATCTCTGGAAAGAAACGTAGAGGAAAATAAATCGTTTCTACGCAATTAAAAAATATAATTCGATAGAATCTTTCTGGCAAATTTTTGTTTGTTATGTTAAAATGAGAATAACAAATGAGAAAGGAGCTGGTGTTATGTATAAAATCATCACAATGGAACGTGAATTTGCAAGCGGTGGAAATGAGATTGGCAGACGAGTAGCAAAAAAACTGGGAATAGAGCTGTACGATAGAAATATTTTGGTAGAGGCAGCAAAACGGCTTGACATTCCACCAATTTATATTGGCGATTTGGAAGAAACGGCGCCAGGCAGTATTATTTTTAACCTTTCTAAGACAGCGATTGGCGGCAGAAAGGATAATTCTAATCTTCCAATGTCAGAAAAATTATTTTTGGAGGAGAAAAAGATTATCGAAGAAATTGTGGAGAAACATGACTGTGTAATTGTCGGCAGATGTGCTTCTTTCATATTAAAAGACAGAAAGGACTGTCTGAAAGTGTTTGTACATGCAGACAAGGATTATCGCATTGAACGTGCGATTCAGACAGAAAAAATCGAACCAGGACAGGCGGAGGATTTTTTACGGAAATCAGATAAGAGAAGAAGTAGTTTCTACAATACACATACAGGTTGGAAATGGGGCGATTTATCAAAATTTGATTTGTGTCTGAACAGTAAGAGCCTTGGCATGGATAATTGTGTAGCGCTTCTTGCGGGCATGATGCAATAGGAATTTGCCTAATCTCTATGTGAATTTTTATCTTTGGAGCAAGCACATAACATACGATAAAAAGTATGTGTGTGCTTGCTTTTTTTGTGTGTGAATGTAGAGAAGAACAATGTTGCTAAAGCGGTACACAAATCGATACATAAAAAAGAACAATCTATTGATAGGAAACATTTATTTTTTATGATTTATAATTTATTAATAAATAAAATGAAAAAGATTGTTGACAATAAAAACCGAAAGTAGTAAGTTAATATATGTAAATGTTAGCACTCCATTACAATGAGTGCTAATAAAACGATAAACCAGATAAGATCATGAGAAGGGAGCGTGGCAGATTGGATTTAGACGAGCGAAAGCGAAAGATTTTGCAGGCGATTATCCGCAATTATCTGGAGACAGGAGAGCCGGTAGGAAGCAGAACGATTTCCAAGTATACGGACTTAAATCTAAGCTCTGCTACAATCCGAAATGAAATGTCAGATCTTGAGGAATTGGGATATATTATACAGCCGCATACTTCAGCGGGGCGTATTCCTTCCGATAAAGGGTATCGCTTGTATGTGGATCAGATGATGCTCGAAAAGGAAGAACAGCTTAGTCAGGCAACACAGGAAGTGCGGGAGATGCAGCGGATGGTTTTGGAGCGTGAAGACAAGATGGAGGCAGTGCTTAAGCAGATGGCAAAGATGCTTGCTGCCAATACAAATTACGCTACAATGATATCAGCTCCACAGGTCAGAGGAAACAAACTAAAGTTTATACAATTGTCGAGAGTTGATGCAAGACAACTTTTGACAACTATTGTCGTCGAGGGGAATGTAATCAAAAATAATATGATTTCTGTGGAACAGATGTTAGATGATGAAACGCTTTTAAAGCTGAACATTCTGTTGAACACGAACCTCAATGGTCTTCCGATTGAAGAAATTAATCTGGCGATGATATCAAAGTTAAAACAGCAAGCTGGAATCCATGCCGGAATCATTGCAGAAGTGATGGATGCAGTGGCAGAAGTGATTAAGGACGGGGAGCATGTAGAGATTTATACAAGTGGCGCAAATAATATTTTTAAGTACCCAGAGCTTGCGGATAATCAGAGGGCAAGTGAACTAATCACGACTTTTGAGGAGAAACAGTTGTTAAATGAGTTGGTGCAGGACACACTAACAGATGAGACCGGAACTGGAATACAGGTTTACATTGGCAATGAAACTCCAGTAAGAACCATGAAAGATTGTAGTGTTGTTACAGCGACCTATGAGCTTGAGGAGGGCATGAAAGGTACGATTGGAATCATTGGTCCACGACGTATGGATTATGATAAGGTAATTCGTACATTGAAAACGCTAAAAAATCAGTTGGATACAATCTATAAAAAAGAGGATGGACACAGCGGGTAGGTATTAACCTTCCTGATAATACGATTCAGAATAGATGTATGAAAGAAAGGAAACGAGTGGTAGTGGAAGAAAAGGAATTGGATCAAGAAATTAAAAAAGAGACAAATTCAGAAGAAGTAGATTCGGAGGAGAGGACTTTAGAAGATTCAGAACCAGAAGTTGCAGAGCCAGAGGCGGAAAATGCGGAGGATAACACAGCATCTGAAACGGAGACCGCAAAAAAGAAATCTTTTTTTGGCAGAGAGAAAAAGGAGAAGACAAACAAACTTCAGGAGAAGATTGATGAGCTTGAGGACAGAGTAAAGCGCCAGATGGCAGAATTTGAGAATTTTAGAAAACGTTCCGAGAAAGAGAAATCCGCAATGTTTGAGACTGGTGCAAAAAGTGTTGTGGAGAAGATTTTACCAGTTGTGGACAATTTTGAGCGGGGACTTGCAGGACTCTCTGAAGAAGATCAGAAACAGCCTTTTGCAGAGGGAATGAATATGGTCTACAAACAGTTAATCACAGAGCTTGAAAAATTGGAAGTGAAGCCGATAGAGGCAGTTGGCTGCGAATTTAACCCAGAGTTTCACAATGCAGTGATGCAGGTGGAGAGTGAGGAATATGAATCTGGAATTATTGCCCAAGAACTTCAGAAGGGATACACATACCGTGACAGTGTTGTAAGACACAGTATGGTAGCAGTGGTTCAGTAATAGATGTTTTTTGATGAAACAGTAAAAGATGATTTTATGTATTTTGAGGAGGAAAAAATCATGGCAAAGATTATTGGTATTGACTTAGGTACAACAAACAGTTGCGTAGCAGTTATGGAAGGTGGAAAGCCGACCGTTATCGCAAATACAGAAGGAGCAAGAACAACACCTTCCGTTGTGGCTTTTACAAAAACAGGTGAGCGTCTTGTGGGCGAGCCAGCAAAGCGTCAGGCAGTTACAAATGCAGAGAAGACAATCGCGTCAATCAAAAGAGATATGGGTACAGACAATGGCAGAACAATTGATGACAAAAAGTATTCTCCACAGCAGATTTCTGCAATGATTCTTCAGAAATTGAAAGCGGATGCAGAGAGCTATTTGGGAGAGAAAGTTTCAGAGGCAGTTATCACAGTTCCAGCTTACTTTAATGATGCACAGCGCCAAGCGACAAAGGATGCAGGAAAGATAGCAGGTCTTGATGTAAAGCGTATTATTAACGAGCCAACTGCCGCAGCATTGGCATATGGTCTTGACAATGAGAAGGAACAAAAGATTTTAGTATATGACCTTGGTGGCGGTACTTTTGATGTCTCTATTATTGAGATCGGTGATGGTGTTATTGAGGTGCTTGCAACAAACGGCGATACACACCTTGGCGGTGATGACTTTGACAATAAATTGATTCAGTGGATGATTGACGAGTTTAGAAAACAGGAAGGCATTGACCTTTCTGGAGATAAAATGGCAATGCAAAGATTGAAGGAGGCAGCAGAGAAGGCAAAGAAAGAACTTTCTTCTGCTACAACGACAAATATCAATCTTCCATTCATCACAGCGACAGCAGAAGGTCCAAAACACTTTGATATGGATCTGACAAGAGCAAAATTTGATGAGTTGACAAACGATTTAGTAGAAAAAACTGCAATTCCTGTGCAAAATGCATTGAAGGACGCAGGCCTCACTGCATCTGAAATTGGTCAGGTGTTGCTCGTAGGTGGTTCTACACGTATTCCTGCAGTACAGGAGAAGGTAAAACAGTTGACCAGCAAAGAGCCTAGTAAGTCTCTTAATCCAGATGAGTGTGTGGCAATCGGTGCATCCATTCAGGGTGGTAAGCTTGCTGGTGATGCTGGTGCAGGTGAAATCCTTTTGCTTGATGTCACACCACTTTCTCTTTCTATCGAGACAATGGGTGGGGTTGCCACAAAGTTAATTGAGAGAAATACAACAATTCCTACCAAAAAGAGTCAGATTTTCTCTACAGCAGCAGATAACCAGACAGCAGTGGATATTAATGTCGTACAGGGTGAAAGACAGTTTGCAAGAGACAATAAATCACTTGGACAGTTTCGATTAGATGGTATTCCACCAGCAAGACGCGGCGTTCCTCAGATCGAGGTTACTTTTGATATTGATGCAAATGGTATTGTAAATGTGTCTGCAAAAGATTTGGGAACAGGAAAAGAGCAGCATATCACAATCACAGCAGGTTCTAATATGTCTGACGAGGATATTGAGAAGGCAGTAAAAGAAGCAGCTGAGTATGAAGCGCAGGATAGAAAGCGCAAGGAAGCAATTGATGCGAGAAATGATGCAGATTCCTTTGTATTCCAGACAGAGAAGGCACTGAATGAAGTTGGAGATAAGATTGATGCGTCAGAGAAGTCTTCTTTGGAAGCAGATTTGAATGACTTGAAGGCATTTTTGGAGAGCACAAAAGATACCGAAATGACAGAGTCTCAAGTAGCAGAACTAAAAGGCAAACAGGACGCATTAATGTCCAAAGCACAGAATTTGTTCACTAAGATGTATGAGAATATGCAAGGCGGTGCAGGTGCAACAGGACCAGACATGAGCAACATGAACGGTGCAGAGCAGACACAGGATACAGGTGCAGCAGACGATGTTGTTGACGGAGATTACAGAGAAGTTTAGTTCTTATTTTACTACAGTTTCGCATATATAAAGAAAGGCATGGATGAACATGGCAGAGCAAAAGAGAGATTATTATGAGGTTTTAGGCGTTGAGCGGGGCGCAGACGATGCCAGTATTAAAAAAGCATACAGACAGCTTGCCAAGAAATATCACCCGGATATGAATCCGGGTGACGCTGAGGCTGAGAAGAAATTCAAAGAAGCATCAGAGGCCTATGCCATATTAAGTGATCCTGATAAGAGACGCCAATATGATCAGTATGGTCATGCTGCATTTGAGGGTGGTGCAGGTGGATTTGGCGGATTTGACTTTGGGGGAGCCGATTTCTCTGATATCTTTGGTGATATTTTTGGTGATTTCTTTGGTGGCGGCAGGAGTAGTTCTAGGAATAATGGACCGATGAAAGGTGCCAATATTCGTACTAGTGTTCGTATTACGTTTGAGGATGCAGTTTTTGGTATAGAGAAAGAGTTAGAACTCAATCTAAAAGATACTTGTAAGACTTGTAACGGCAGTGGTGCAAAGCCTGGTACCTCACCGGAAACTTGTCATCGTTGCGGTGGGCGCGGCCAGGTGGTAACGCAAAGTAAGACACCGTTTGGCATTATTAGAAACGCGTCAGTTTGTCCAGACTGTGGTGGTTCTGGTAAGACAGTTAAAGAGAAATGTCCAGACTGTCATGGAAGTGGTTATATTGCAGGCAGAAAGAAAATACAAGTGTCAATTCCGGCTGGTATTGACAATGGACAGAGTGTACGAATCCGCGATAAGGGTGAACCTGGTGTAAATGGTGGGCCAAGAGGTGACTTGTTGGTGGAGGTTGTTGTTGATAGACATCCAATTTTCCAGCGGCAGGATATGAATATTTTCTCCACAGTTCCAGTATCTTTTGCGGTGGCAGCACTCGGCGGTGAAGTTTTAATTGACACGGTGGATGGTAGAGTTGTATATGATGTGAAGGCGGGCACACAGACAGATACACGCGTAAGATTGCGTGGAAAAGGAGTTCCTTCACTCAGAAATAAAGATATTCGCGGAGATCATTATGTGACATTGGTCGTACAAGTGCCTGATAAGCTTTCGAGTGAGGCAAAAGAACTTTTGCGCCAGTTTGACGCGGAGACTGGAAACAGTCTAGAAGCAGTTAGGAATATGGAAAAAAGTGATTCAGGTGACGAGAAGGATAAGAAAGAGAAAAAACGCGGATTTTTCAAAAAGTAAAAAAGTATAATACAAGACTTCTGTATAATATAGCAATTTGATGTTATATTATACAGAAGTTTTTTTGTTGTTTTATAAAACAATTTTTTGCCGCATAATATAGTAAAATTATGATACAACTTTGATGCAAAAAGTATGCTTATTTGATGCAACAACGATACAACTTTGATGATTTTCGATTGTATGATAACAATAACAAAAGAACTAATACAATATTTTTTAATTGCTCAGATACGAAGTATTTCTTATTCGTGTTATTGGTGCGTTGTCATGAGTCAACAATGCCATTGTATTGTTTTCTTCTTCCATCTTACACTGATACAAATACCAAGCACTTAGTATACAAAGATTAAGAAAATGTTGTACTAGAACGAATACAATTCTTTAATAAATGGTTTTAAGAAAGGCGGGTATAGGAAAATGAAAAAATACAAAAGACTTTTTTGTTTTTTGAGTGCATTGTTACTATTATTTATGTTTCCAGTATATCCTGTACATGCAGAGGAGGAAGACGCTGCTGTACAAGAAGATAAAACGGGCGCACCATATTTTTATGTGGAGACAGATGATGTTTCTGTGGACAGCTTTCCGCTTAAAAAGACCAGTGTGATAGCGGATATTAATGGTATGATAGCGGATATTCATGTACAGCAGTCCTATGCAAATGAGGGAAAAAAACCTATCAATGCCTGTTATGTGTTTCCAGCTTCTACTCAAGTAACAGTTCATGGTATGCAGATGCAGATTGGCAATCAACTTGTCACTGCAAAAATCAAAGAAAAAGAAGAAGCTAAGCAGGAGTTTGAGGAGGCAAAAGAGGAGGGAAAGAGTGCCTCATTGTTGTCAGAAGAACGCCCGAATGTATTTACAATGAATATTGCAAATATTATGCCTGGTGATAATGTTTTCATTGACCTTCATTATACCGAATTGATTACACCTAGAGATGGTGTCTATCAGTTTGTTTATCCTACAGTGGTGGGACCAAGGTATATAGGACCTGTTATTGATGATTGTGGAACGCGAGAGGAATGGACTTCGACACCATATTTACCAGCAGGTACAAAATCAAAAGATGTTTATGATATTCATGTCAATCTATCTGCTGCTGTTCCAATTACAAACCTTGCAAGCAGTTCTCATAAAATTATGGTTCAGTGGGAAGAAAACACAAAAGCAGCAGTCTCACTTGCGGACACATCTGACTATGCGGGCAATCGCGATTTTATATTAGATTATAAAATGACAGGACAGGAAATTTCAACAGGATTGATGCTTAATACTGGAGAGAATGAGAATTTTTTTATGCTGATGGTCCAGCCGCCAGAGCGTTGTGATATAGAGGATATTCCACCGCGAGAATATATTTTTGTACTTGATATATCTGGTTCAATGTCGGGTTATCCATTGGAGACAGCGAAAGAATTGATTCGGAATTTAGTGTCCGATCTTCGAGAGACAGATACTTTTAATTTAGTTCTATTTTCAAATGATGCAATTCAAATGTCAGACAATTCTGTATCAGCAAATGCAGAAAATGTCAGAAAAGCAATTCAAATGATAGATGAGCAAGAGGGTGGTGGGGGCACTGAGCTTGCGCTCGCATTAAAGGATGCGCTTGCAATTCCAAGGAATAATAATGTATCACGGAGCATTGTTGTTATCACAGATGGATATATTTATGGCGAAAAAGAAATATTTGAGATGATTCATAAGCATATGGGCGATACAGATTTCTTCCCGTTTGGTATTGGTAGAGGAGTGAATCGCTATTTAATCGAAGGAATCGCAAAGATAGGACAAGGAGAGTCTTTTGTGGTTACAGAGAAGGAGGAGGCATCAGACAATGCTGAACGCTTTAAAACCTATATTCAATCACCAGTGATGACAGATATTAAGGTGAAATTTGATGGATTTAATGTGTATGATGTGGAACCTGTTGCTCTGCCAACACTATTTGCACAAAAACCGATTGTCCTTCTGGGGAAATGGTGTGGGGAGCCATCAGGTACTGTCCAGATTACAGGAAGGACGGGAAGCAGTGACTATAAACAGATAATTTCTCTTACCGAATTGCTTACAGATAAAACCGCTGCAGAAACAAAAGTGGTGAATGCGAATACAACAGACAAAAAGACAGCTCATGTAAACAGTATTGATATGAAGGGGACTGCAAACGTGTTAAATATAGCGTTTTCCGATAAAAATGCGACAGATACAACGCTTTCAGGAGCAAAGACAGAACCGCAGCTTGTCCCAGCGGTTTCTCTTGAGGGGAACGTTCTAAGTTACCTGTGGGCGCAAAAAAGAATAGAGCGATTGACAGATTATGGACTTAATGACGACAATCCAGATGTAAAAGAAGAAGTGACACAACTTGGATTGACATATAGTATGCTTACACCATACACGTCATTTATAGCTGTGACAGAGACGGTGCGCAATCCAGACAAAAATAGTAAGGATGTGAAACAACCACTTTCGTTGCCTCTAGAAGTTTCGAATTTTGCCCTAGGTGGTTATCTGTTTGGTTCTGAACCATCAGAAATCCTTTTGATAACGGCCTTTGTATTAATTATGCTGTTACAATTGCCTTGTGTTAGAAAAAGATTGCGCAAAAGAAACCTATAAAAGACAATTAAGATATAGGTGAGCGTTCTGACTTGTAATTTCTAATAGACTTTAAGAGTCTATCCTGATAACAAGGAGATAGTGTGAGAAGTACTTCTAACTGCCTGTGGCAGTTTCCACTCACAGCAAAGGCTGTTTCGTGGAGAAGTACTATGTCTCACACCAAGAAATGCCTGAAATACGGCATTTCTCACACAGGAAAAACGCAAAGGACAGCGTTTTTCATATCTATTTGAGCCGCCA
>CAJUAE010000112.1 GCA_910583965.1 uncultured Lachnospiraceae bacterium | reverse complement strand
GCTAAAGCGGGCAGATGGGAGTTCGTGTGAGAAGTACTTCTAACTGCCTGTGGCAATTTTCACTCACAGCAAAGGCTGTTTCGTGGAGAAGTATTAAATTTCACGCCAAAAAACGCCAAAGACAGGCGTTTTTTCTCGTGATTTAAAATTAATATGCAAAAAACTTTTTAATAATATGAACTATTAGGAAGTAATAGCCTCTTAAAGTTTTTTGACATTTAATGTTACAAGAAGATTTTTCATTTCTATTTGAGCCGCTCAAAGTGGCATGAGGGATTAATATATGGAGGATAAGATGTTAGCAGTAAAAAGTATTTTATTTATGGTGATAGGTTTTACTATCTTAATTAAGGGAGCAGATTTTTTTGTGGATGGCGCATCAGGAATTGCGGAGAAATTTCATATACCACAAATTATTATTGGTCTTACAATTGTGGCATTTGGGACGAGTGCGCCGGAGGCAGCGATTAGCATTTCGGCAGCTTTTGCAGGAACCACAGGTATTGCAATCGGAAATATTCTTGGAAGCAATTTGCTTAATATTTTAATTATTCTTGGCCTATCGGCGTGTATTGTGCCATTGCATATTGGAAAGTCTAGCATTAAATTTGATATTCCATTTAATTTGTTTATTACATTGGTACTAGTTTTATTTGGTGTTATTTTTGGAGAATTGAATATTTTTTCGGGGGTAATATTTTGGGTACTGATGATAGCTTTTTTAATTCATCTTTTTCGCGCTGCAAAAAATGAAATGCAAGAAAAGGATACAGAGGAACCGCCAAAAAAACAGAAGCATATATTTTTACTTTGCTTATATATTGTGGGTGGTATTATAGCAATTATTTTTGGAAGTGACCTTGCTGTAGATAATGCCACGGTGATTGCATCAGACATTCTTCACATTGATGATAGACTGATTGGATTGACTATCATTGCATTAGGCACTTCGCTTCCAGAATTGATGACCAGTGTGACGGCAGCTAGGAAAGGGAATGCAGATATTGCAGTTGGAAATATCTTGGGAAGCAATATCTTTAATATTCTTTTTGTGCTGGGAACAGTATCTTTGATTGCGCCAGTGACATTTTCAATGTCGTTTGTTATAGATGGAATTATTGGCATTGTGTCAGTAATTTTATTATACTTTCTGTCAAAAGATGATGATACACTGTCAAGACGTGATGGTATAACATTTTTACTATGTTATATAGCCTATTTTGTGTATCTGCTAGCGGTAAATCTTTGAAACAAGCAATTGTTTAGAAAATACGTATGATTTGACATTATATTCTACAGAAAAAAATTAACTGTAGAGTTCATGTGAGAAGTACTTCTAACTGCCTGTGGCAGTTTCCACTCACAGCAAAGGCTATTTCGTGGAGAAGTACTATGTCTCACACCAAGAAATGTCTGAAATACGGCATTTCTCATCTGGATTTATGATTCCGCAAAGCGGAATCATGGGAGTTACAGAAAAAAATTAACTGTAGAGTTCGTGTGAAATTAAAATTTCACACCTCCTGATTTGTATACCCGCAAAAGCGGGCAGATGGGAGTCAGCGTAAAATTAAAATTTCACCTATCTTGATTAGTCTGCCCACAAAAGCGGGCAGATGGGAGTTCGCAGATATAATAAAAAAAGGAAAATTGTTTGGTATAATTTATAGATTATTTTTATAAAAGGATTTATAATAAAATAGACTTTACAAAACGATATCTAAATAATTTTGCAATTTTTAGATATAGAAAAGATTTTGAGAGGTTATTGAAACTAACAGGAGGTGAATTATGCAAATACAGTGGAATCAAGCAAATCAGCATCAGCAATTAAATAGTCAATTTGTAAGTAATGCATATAAAACAAAAGAAAGTCATTCTTTGCTTACACGACGCAGAATGTTAGAGACACAGGACCAGGCGAAGGAGACTGATGCAGTAAGAATGACTATTTCTGGAGAGGCAATGGAGTTATCGCGAAAAGTTAAGGAGATGGAGCGTGCACAACAAACGTTGACAGTGGAAGAAACGGGAGAGGAAGGTACTGCCTCAGAGCTGACAGAAGAAGAACTATATGATGAATTGGTTCTTCAGATACATATTTGGGGAGATGCAACAGCCAATATACAAAATCAATATAACCACAAAGAAACAAAGGAACTGGCAGAAAAACGGGCAGCTGCGTTAACCGAATTACAAGATCTTGAACAATTACAAAAGTCTGAGGCGAGTAAGCAGGAAAAAGAGGCGCAAAAGACAGCGGAATTGGCGGCGATACACCAGGAAGAAGTCAATAAGAAAAGTTCAGAATTAATTATGATGATCGAGAGTTTTGAAGAACAGGATGATGAGGAGCAAACAGAAAAAACATCAGATCAGAAGGATACACAGGAGACTGAGACAGAATCCAATAGCAACCTTATGGAGGGGAAAATTGGGGTTTCTGCGGCAAAACGGGAATTGGGAATGTTAGGGACAATCTCACAGATGGAAGCGTCAGGCGAATATAATCTGATGACAAATAGGGAATCGATTCAGGGATTGCTCGATGAACGCGGCAACATCTATAAAATGAACGACGAGCCAAGCATTCATATTCAGGAAAAGATAAAAGCGATGTCTGACTATGTGGCTACGTTGGTCAATCCAGATATGATGCGGCAATACTTTGGAGAGCGCATAGGAGCAGAAACAGATGAGAATGCCAGAAAAAAACTGTCAATGATGTATGATTATTTTATGAGCTTGGATATGAAAAATGGGATTGAAAATCTGTCAAAAGAGCGTGCATATGCATTACAAGAAAAGCGTAATGCAAAGGATCTGCGCATTGCACATATGGGCAGTAGGCATCTCGTGATGGCAGAACAGCAAAAAAAGGAACTGCAATCACTTTTTGATGAAGATGATATTTTGAGAGCGCAAGGGCAAGGAAGTATTGCCGACCATACGGAGGATATTGCGGAGCGGCTACAGGAAAAATTGGATGAGCGCGATCAGATAGAGGAAAGAGAACCTATTGAAGAAGAACCTATCGAAGAACAAACAACAGAAGAAATCCTATCCGAAGAAGAAAAACTTGAGAAAGAAAAGATAAAATGACAAAAAGGGCTTATTGAAGCCCTTTTTTTATGCACACGGGCACTCAAAGGAATTTTACGCACTCTTTATACCTTTAAAAATCATTCTAAATTTTTTTGTAAAAAATAAGGAAAGAAAAATGCGCTATTTACAATATTATAAAAGGCTGTTAAAATGTAAATTATCTGAAGCTGTCCAGAACAGAAAAGATACATTAGTTGATAAAGGTGGAAGATATGCGTTTATATAAAAAGGTAAAGCTGTGTTATCTTGAGGCGGCAGCAATTGCGTTGGCAGTTTGCGTGTTCCTGTTTCCGTCAATACAGCTTTTTAAACATACAGGTGATAATTTGTTTGCAGTTCAGCTAAATGGAACTCCGGTTGGAAATTTGGGGTCAACAGAACAGTTGGATGCGCTTTTAACCAAGGCAAGACGTCAGGTTGTGAAGGAGATTGGAAATGACGAACTTGTGTTTATAGATGCGAATATTACAACAGAGGGAAGTGAAAAACTTTGGGCTGTGGTTGATGATGAGCAAACTGTAATTGATAATATGGTGGAGGTGATGAAAAATAGCACGCGCAAGACACTGCATCGTTCTTATACCGTCAAGGTGAATGAGACAGCGGTTAATCTGGGTTCCTATGATGAAGTACATGAATTGCTTGAGCAGGCATTGTCTCCCTATGATGCACAAAATCAGTATCAAGTGCAGCTTGAGTTGGACAAAGATCGCGAGATAAATGTACTTGAAGCAGTGATTTCGCCGCGGGAGGATACACTTGCTGCGGACGAGGAAGATTTTAGTAGGTCCGCGGGAATTACAGCGGACTTGGATGCTATGTTTGCCGCAGTGGAACCAGTGGTGGAGAGAGGATTTGAAGATTTTGCGGCGGGGTTGACAGATATTGCCTACGCTGAGAAAATAGAAGTTGTGGAGGCGTATTTACTCGAAGAAGAATTAAATTCTGTGGAGGAGGCGGTAAACCTTGTTACAAAGGAGCAGGAGACACAGATTATCTACAAGGTAGTTTCTGGTGACACGCTTTCACAGATATGTCTTACGAATAATATTCCAATGGATGAGCTAATAGCAATCAATGATGCCCTTGAAGATGAAAATACAATGATACGTGTTGACCAAGAGTTAGTCATTACGGTTCCAGAACCAGAACTTTCTATTATGTGGGAGGAGGAACAGGTCTATACAGAGGACTATGAGGCGGAGGTTCAGTATATTCCAAATGACGAGTGGTATACAACGCAGAGAGTGACACTGCAAGAACCATCTGCTGGCAGACGTAAGGTAGCAGCGGTTATTTCCTACAGAAATGGCCAAGAAGTCGGTAGAGAAATTTTAAAAGAACAAGTGTATGCAGAGGCAGTCCCTAAAATTATAGAGCGTGGAACAAAAATTCCGCCAACGTACATAAAGCCAATTTCTGGAGGAAGACTTAGTTCTGGATTTGGCGCAAGAAGTGCACCGACAAAAGGCGCTTCGACAAACCACAAGGGAATTGACTGGGCAGTGCCAATTGGAACAAAAGTAGTCGCTTCCAACGCAGGAACTGTAGTACATGCAGGCTGGGCAAGTGGATACGGTTATGCAGTCTATATTAATCATGCAGATGGCAGACAAACTCGATATGGACATTTAAGTAAAGTGCTTGTAAAAACTGGACAGACTGTATCACAGGGAGAACGAATTGCTTTAAGTGGAAATACTGGACGAAGTACGGGACCACATGTTCATTTTGAAATACGAATTAATGGTAGCGCTGTGAATCCATTAAAATATTTAAATTAGGAAAGATTATGATGAAACACTCGCATATATGGTGGGTGTTTCAAATCGAGTAAGGAAGATTTGTCTTCCTTGTTCGTGTGTTGGCTGTCTGTTGGCTTGCTGATATGTTTCATTTGGATACCTGCGTGCATAATCGAGTAGAGAAGATTTATCTTCCCTTATTCGCGCGCCGGGCACCCATCAGTGAACCAACAAATCGGTTTGATGACGGGTGCCCGTGTGCATAAATAGACAAAAAAACAAATTTTTTGTCTATTTTCACCAGCAAACTGATAGTTTACAAACAGGAAAAAAAGGTATATAATCGTAGAGGTTTCGCAGAGAAAGTTTGGATAAATTACAATTGAATAATATATAATATTAGATAGATGACAAAATAACTTGATTGACAAAATCAAGCCAATGTATCTGTGTACAGACCTATGCAGAGGAAATAGGCCGCTAGGGCGACATGGGTTACGCGACGAGTAGGAGTAAATTTCTCTATTTGTTTGTAGACAAGTCACAGTTACAGGAAAATATGAGGTGAACGATGGAACAGTACGCAATTAAGGGGGGAAATCCTCTAGTTGGTGAAGTTGAAATCGGCGGCGCGAAAAACGCGGCTTTAGGTGTGCTGGCAGCAGCAATAATGACAGATGATATGACGGTGATTGAAAATATACCAGATGTGAGAGATATCAATGTTCTGCTTCAAGCAATGGAAAGCATCGGTGTCATTGTATATCGGACAGACAGACATACTGTGAGGATCAATGCCTCAATGATTTCTGGACTTGTAATAGAGGATGATTATATTAAAAAGATTAGAGCCTCCTATTATTTGCTTGGTGCACTTCTTGGAAAGTACAAACATGCCGAGGTGGCATTGCCGGGAGGCTGTAATATTGGTAGTCGCAAAATAGATTTGCATATTAAGGGTTTTAAAGCGTTAGGAGCAAGTGTAAAGATTGAACATGGACTAATTATCGCGGATGCGCAACACCTAAAGGGGGCGCATATCTATCTGGATACCGTATCTGTGGGAGCGACAATTAATATTATGTTGGCAGCAGTGTTGGCGGAAGGTAAGACTGTTATTGAAAATGCTGCAAAAGAACCACATGTTGTAGATGTGGCAAATTTTCTTAATTCTATGGGAGCAAATATTAAAGGTGCAGGAACCGATGTGGTCAAGGTATCTGGTGTGAAGAAATTGCATAGTTCAGAATATTCGATTATACCAGATCAGATAGAGGCGGGAACTTTTATGTTTGCGGCAGCAATCACAAAAGGAGATGTCACTGTCAAAAATGTGATTCCAAAACATTTGGAATCCACGACAGCAAAGTTGATGGAGATGGGATGTCAGGTTGAGGAGTCCGATGACGCGGTGCGTGTTGTAGCATCAAAACGATTGCAAAATACCCATGTAAAAACATTGCCTTATCCAGGATTTCCGACAGATATGCAACCTCAGATAGCGGTTTCTCTCGCACTGGCACAAGGAACAAGTATTGTCACGGAAAGCATTTTTGACAATCGCTTTAAATATGTAGATGAGTTGGCGAAGATGGGTTCTAATATTAAAGTGGAAGGAAATACAGCCATTATCGAGGGTGTAGAACGTTTTACGAGCGCTAGTTTAACTGCGCCTGATCTTCGTGCGGGAGCAGCGTTAGTATTGGCATGTTTGACAGCGGAGGGATTTAGTATTGTTGACGATATCAAGTATATTGAGCGTGGCTATGAGGATTTTGAAGTAAAACTTCAAAATATTGGTGCGCAGATTGAAAAGGTAGAGTCAGAAAAGGAATTACAGAAGTTTAAATTAAAAGTAGGATAGGAATTTGTAACAGTTCAGCCTAGGAATACGTAGTGGTTGGGATGCATCAAGCTACGGTACGTGGCTTTGTATGGCTTGATGCCCGTAACAGGAAGCCGAAGGCTAAACTGTTACAGGAATTTTTTGTAATTCTGATTTTTCTATTGACATAGAAAATAAATGAGTATATGATAAAGACGATATGACAATTCAATATTGTGCGTCACGCAAATGTGAGATGCTCTTATTCAGAGTGGTGGAGGTACAAAGGACCTGTGAAGCTACGGCAACCCCGTGTAATAGACGGAAGGTGCCAACCTGAGCGATTTACTGTATGTATGGGTTTATCCAATACAGTTCGAACAATAAGAGGATTTGATTATCGGGAAACCAGTCACTTCCGCTTATTCAGACGAGTAAGCGGATTTTTTATGCACACGGGCACCCAAGTGAAATTTGTCATCAAACTGATTTATCGGTTCGCTGACGGGTGCCTAGCGCGCGAGTAGAGGAAGCAACCTTCCCTACTCGATTAAAATTAGGAGGAAATATCTATGGAGAAACTTTTATTTACTTCAGAATCTGTAACAGAAGGACATCCAGATAAAGTGTGCGATGCCATTTCTGATGCCATTCTGGATGCACTGATGGAACAGGATCCAATGAGTCGCGTTGCTTGTGAGACAGCTACTTGCACAGGTTTTGTGTTGGTGACAGGAGAGATTACCACCAAGGCATATGTCGATATTCCAAAGATTGTGCGAGACACAGTGAAAGAAATCGGCTACGACAAATCTGCATATGGTTTTGATGGAAATACTTGCGCTGTGTTTACTGCGATTGATGAGCAGTCTGGTGATATTGCGATGGGTGTGGACAAGGCATTTGAAGCGAAAAATAGTATGAGCGATGCTGAAATCGAAGCGATTGGTGCAGGCGATCAAGGAATGATGTTTGGGTATGCTACCAACGAGACAGAAGAATATATGCCTTATCCAATCTCACTTGCACATAAACTTGCATTACAGCTAACCAAAGTACGCAAGGATGGGACATTACAATATTTGAGACCTGACGGAAAGACACAGGTTTCTGTAGAGTATGATGAAAATGGTAAGCCAAAGCGGCTTGAGGCAGTTGTTCTTTCCACACAGCATGATGAGGATGTAACACAGGAACAGATTCATGAAGACATTCAAAAACATGTTTTTGATGTTATTTTGCCAAAAGAATTAATTGATGCAGACACTAAATTTTTTATCAATCCGACAGGACGTTTTGTAATTGGGGGACCACACGGCGATGCGGGACTTACAGGGCGCAAGATTATTGTAGATACATATGGCGGATATGCACGTCACGGCGGCGGTGCGTTCTCTGGAAAGGACTGCACAAAAGTGGACAGAAGTGGTGCATATGCTGCGAGATATGTGGCAAAAAATCTTGTGGCGGCAGGACTTGCAGACAAGTGTGAGATACAACTTTCTTATGCGATTGGTGTTGCGCAGCCAACGTCTATCAATATAGATACTTTTGGCACAGGCAAACTAAACAGTGAACGATTAGTGGAAATTGTGCGTGAGCATTTTGATTTGCGTCCGGCAGGTATTATTAAGATGCTTGACCTTAGAAGGCCAATCTACAAACAGACAGCAGCTTACGGACATTTTGGACGCAATGATCTTGATTTACCTTGGGAGAAACTGGACAAGGTTGATGTGTTAAAGAAATACTTATAATTATATAGTATAGTCTCAAAAAGAAAACTCAATGTTGTTTCCCGATATGGTACAATTAATAGTAATTGTTTTGCCGTATCGGGATTTTTGCATATTTTGGAACAGTAGCATAGTGGCCGTCGTGCAGAAAGATATTGTTCTTGCAGTTCCTAATTTTGCATAAGCGATACATGTAGGCAACTGTAGGAAAATAATTGACACATCTTGGCTTGCCTATTTTTCTACAATTTCTAATGCAGAATTACGAAAGGATAAAGCCACTGCAATCTTGTAGTAAGATGTAGTGGAACGTTAAGATTATGAATAAGAGTGCAAAGTATTATGAACTGCAGGCGCTTGATCTGTGGGATTTTCCTGCGCTCATTAAAAAAGCAAGGGAGATACAAGGAATCACGCTGGAAGGTTTATGTAAGGATATCTGTTCATCAAGTTTGATGGGCAGAATTGAAAAAGGAAAACGCTATGCCAATAAAGAACTTCGCGACCGGATTTTGGCAAGGTTGGGAGTGTGTTCTGATGGTTATGAGAACTTTCTTTTCTATGAAGATTATCTGGTGTGGAAACAAAAGCAAAGGATTGTAAACACTATTGAAAAGTCGGATTTTCAGGCGGCGGAAAAGCTGCTGGATGCTTATGAAAAAGTGAGTGCGGAGGACAAACTTGGCAGGCAGTTTTGTATGGTGATGCGGGCGCAGATTATGCAGAAATATCATGAGGATAAAACGCGGATTGCATGTATTTATGAGGAAGCAGTAAAGTTGACGGTTTCAGATATTGATAGCAAATTGATAAAAGATCTTTGTCTTTCTGTGCAAGAGCTTGATATGATATTGGAGTATGAACGGTATTGTCATCCAGAAAGATTGGCTTCGCGGTGTGAGGAGATTTTGGCATATATTAGCAGTGAGATGTTTGATACTTACAGCTATGTAAAAATCTATCCCAAGGTCATTTACTATTTGTATATCAGCACAACAAATGAAAATAGGGATTGGAATCGGTTGTTGCGACTTAGCAGTGTAGCAATCGAACAATTGCGCACAACAGGAAGAATGTATTATTTCTGGGAGCTTCTCGAAATCAGAAAAGAGGGACTGACAAGACTGTTAAATACGATAGGAGAGACTGCGGATAACAGGAAGAAACAGGCACTTCAAAATGTGATTGACACAGCAAAAGCATGGATGGAAGCGCTCGATTTTGTACATAATTTGTGTGGAACACAACGAAAAATGGAAACTTCTTGTTATCTGTATCAGCAGAAAGAGGCTTATTGTATCAGTGATGTTATTCGCAGAAGACGTGAGATGTTAGGGCTTACCAAGAAAGCGCTCTGTAAAGGCATCTGTTCTGAAAAGACGATAGGACGCTTGGAGGCAAAGAAGACGAAGCCACAGATTGATATTGTAAGACAATTATTTGAACGGTTAAATTTATCTGGAGAGTATCAAAGATGGCAGATTGTAACAAAAGATGTGAGGGCATTTTCAATTGTTGGAAAGATTATACAATATGCCAATAACCGTGATTTTAAAAATACGCAAGAATATTTAAATGAATTGAGTCAATATGCATCTATGGAAAATCCAATTAACAGACAATATAAAGAACGAATTGAGGTTAATTTAAAACTTCGACAAGGTTTGATTACAAAAGAGGATGCAAGAATCGAATTAGAGAAAATATTGGCATATACAATTCCGACACAGACTGCAATAAAGCAAGGTGAAAAGTATTTGACAAATGTGGAAATACAATGTCTGTTGGATATTGCTATAAACATTGGAAAATCTCAAATGAATCCGTTTTATAATGCATTGATTGAATTATGCAATCAGTTAGAGAATGATGATGGGATAACAGAACATATTGCGGTTTGGGAGAT
>CAJUAE010000111.1 GCA_910583965.1 uncultured Lachnospiraceae bacterium | reverse complement strand
TGAAATTTCACGGCGGTGCCGTATGCCATAACTTCCGCTGCCCCCTGCATTACTGCCGCAGACGCATAGCGAATATTGACAACCGCATCGGCACCAAGCTTTTCCGCTTCCTCAACCATGCGCTTAGTGGCGAGTGCACGTGCTTCATTCATCATCTCTGTGTAGGCTTTCAACTCGCCTCCCACCAGTGTCTTAAAACTCTGGGTAATGTCCTTTCCCACATTTTTAGACTGAATCGTGCTTCCCTTTACTAAACCAAGCATTTCTAGTTCCTTTCCGCTAATGTAATCAGTATTGACTAAGATCATCTTCTTCTCCTCCTTTAATTTCTTTTATTCTACTTATTAATACTCCAAGCATTATTGCCGCCAATATTAGTGGTATCACAATCATCAAAATTTTAATTCCTGCGGAAATGCTAGGTATTGCCATAAAAATTGCTGCCATTCCAATATAATAGACAATCATAATGAACGCAATCACAATTGGCGCAACCATCTTTTTCCAATATTTCATAGATATCACGCCCCTTTTCTAAATATCGATTTCCAGCGGTTTATCCATTTCGTCAGATACATACTTCCCATTTTTTCTCCGCTGTCGAACACACTCTGTCAACAAATACTCAATCTGTCCATTGACAGAGCGAAAATCGTCTTCTGCCCACGCGGCAATTGCGTTGTATAACTTTGCCGAAAGCCTAAGTGGGACTTGCTTTTTGCCTGAATCACCCATAACATCATTCCTTTTTTGTCAATGTCTTACTATGAAAATAAAGGCCACTTTTTATAGTAAGATAGTAAGGTGCCATGCAGCCTGAAATGGTCTATGCATCACAGGTGCGCATAATAGTTTTTTCCTTAATACAAACTACCCGAATTTACAATGGGCTGTGCGTCGCGGTTACCACAAAGTACAACTAATAAATTGGAAACCATTGCTGCCTTACGTTCCTCGTCAAGCTCCACTGTATGTTTTTCATTTAACCGCTCCAATGCCATCTCAACCATACCAACCGCACCATCCACAATCATTTTCCGCGCATCAATAATTGCAGATGCCTGCTGTCGCTGTAACATTACCGCAGCAATTTCTGGAGCGTAGGTAAGGTATGTAATGCGTGCCTCAACAACTTCAATTCCTGCCTCCTCAACTCTTTTCTGTATTTCTTCACGGATTCTAGCTGCAACAATCTCACTCGAACCGCGCAAGCTTCCCTCATCTGACAATCCATCTCCGGTTGTATCGACATTTGGTGCCAC
Organism: uncultured Lachnospiraceae bacterium; assembly: GCA_910583965.1. GTDB lineage: Bacteria > Bacillota > Clostridia > Lachnospirales > Lachnospiraceae > COE1. The sequence continues at coordinate 9,158 of CAJUAE010000111.1, read as the reverse complement.
ATCATAAGGGTAGATACGCACAATATCGCGGAGTGCACTGTCACATTGCAAGGATAAAAATTCTTTGTAATTATCTACGTTAAACACTGCCTTTGCTGTGTCCACAACCTTCCATGTAACTGCAATGCCTATCTCAATTGGATTGCCAAGACAGTCGTTAATCTTTTGTTTATTGTTATTTAATGTCATGATTTTGAGTGAAATCTTATTGTTATAGACTTCCATATTTGTGCCTGCTGCTTTGTTTGCAACCGCTAACATTGTGGGGGAGTCATTCACATCACCACTCTGATTTAGCTTTGTTCGTGCTGCCGGATTCACACTAGAACAAAACGGATTTACAAAATAAAAACCATCTTCCTTCAATGTGCCCACATACTTTCCAAACAATGTGAGTACTAATGCTTCCTGCGGCTTTAAAACTTTCAGTCCAGGTAAAAGTATTGTTGTCACAACCATCAAGAAAATGCTGAAAAAAATAATAGTGGAATACGCATTTACTGCCCCGAAATAAATCCCTATTATTGATATTACATACAATAACAGTATGCCACATAACACCGCCATTCCATTTTTCTTCTTCGATAAAACTCTTTCTTGCATAATGTACCTCCTATCAAAACTCTAATTTATTTATGATTTCTTTTGATATCAAAATCATATCACTTTGTAACTATTTTGTCAATATAAAACTTTATTTTTTCTCTCTGCATCCATGTGCAATCGAGTAAGAACTCTCTACTCGCCGCGCGACTCGTGTTCAATCGAGTAGAGAAGATGAATCTTCTCCTACTCGCGCGCCGGACGTGGGCAGCATTTGCTGCTTATTTCCTCTCCGCGTCTGTGTGCATAAAAAAAGAGAAAGGAAAGTATATTCCCTTCTCACTTTCTTGTGTGGGTTATAAGCGCCCCAAATATTTTTTCCATATCAAATGGTTTTGTCAGATGATCATTCATACCTGCTTCCCGTGTCCCGTGGATATCCTCCTCAAAATCATTTGCGGTAAGTGCTAGTATTGGTATTGTCTGTGCGTCTGCGTGTTCCATAGCACGAATTATTTTTGTAGCTTCCATGCCTCCCATAACGGGCATGTGTATATCCATTAAAATCACATCAAACGTTCCTGGAGGATTGTTTTGAAACAACTCTACTGCAATCTGCCCATTCTCTGCTGCAGTGACAATTAATCCGCGCTCTCTCAAAACTTCTGTCACAATCTCCAAATTTAATAGATTATCCTCAACCACCAAAACTTTGATTCCTATAAGCTTATCTGGCATATTTTCCATACTATTTAATTCCTCATTTGATAATTCTTTTTCTCTTTCCATATTTGTGCCTTATTCAATCTACTTTTCCTATACAAAGACTTAGATAAACACTCAATCTATGCATTCTGTAGTCGAATCTGTTCCTCCTTCACTGTTGGATATTGTACTAACGTTGTACCATTTAGATTTTCTCTGTGCATATCAACCGCTGTAATCTGATGATTCTCATACGTTGTATAATAATAGATTCCTTTGTTGGTATTGCAACAAGATGTGTAGAGTGTAACTTCATATTTTCCATTCTCCAAAATACAACATCCACGTTGCTGATCAACTGCACCTAAAATATGAAAAAATTGACTGACACTTTCCTGTTCTCCCTCACCACTGACTGCATTCATCTTTATAAAAGTAGCGCGCACAAATCTGGACTGCGAAGACAAATCTCCAGGCAGCCCAATAGCACCCAATCCAAGACTATACTGTTGTAGTTCTAATTTCGGCGCAAAAGTGTTAACTGGCGGCTTTGCAGACAGATGCATATAATTGTTTAGTATAAACAATTGCTCATCAAACGGCGGATTATTTGTCAATACACCAACCGGATTATCATAGACTTTTATCCCATCCGCTACCGCCTCCACTGTAATTGTCTCCTCATTATCTGCAATAATCCAATGTAATTGCGCTGTAGGTAAATTTTCAGTAAATCTTGTATTGCATATATTAATTTTTTCAAGTAGAACTCGTGTTTGTTTAACTGTAGCACATTGGCTAAGAATCCATGGAATTAGCTCAAACTGTGCAATGTTGTCTTTGTCACAGACATAATCTCTGTAAACAGCGTTTCCTACAAAATTGAGTCCTGCCATCGCCAGACCTTTTTCATTAACTGCATCATAATACAATGGATAATTTTCTAGTACATATGCCATGCCAATAATTGCATAATGCGCGTTAATATCTTCCACATTCCGAAACCGAAATGGATAATTTCTAGGAGTAACTGTCACCTCATCACCGTAGGAAAAATTATTATCTAGTGTACGTCCAAAATAAAAATCGGCTGTTTTATAAGTAGCTGCTGTGCACATACAAATCTCTCCATTCATTAATTGATAACTAAATAAACCTTCAAAACAAGTTTTATCGATTCCTATTATACTTACTTTTTTCTATAATATCAATCATGGAGTATATATTTTAACATACAGTTGGTAAGGCTGTGAATAATTATTAAAAAATTTATGCACTGACAGGCATTGGGCTATCGGTCGTAATAAGAATATCATCAATCTTTACACCAAGCACCGCCGCCAATACAACAAGATTATCAATGGTTGGCAATGCTGTTCCATGCTGCCATTTGTATAGTGCCTGCGGCGTAGAAAAGCCAAAGATTTCCTGTAGCTGTCGCACAGATAATCCTGCCTGCACTCGCAACTCCGTAATGTGCTGTCCCGTTTTTACCATATCTATCGTCGGTATCGTGACCATTTTTATATCCTCCTGTTCTGGCTTCTACCAGAGCAGGAGAATATTTTCCAACGCTCTAGTCAGATGCCTTAAAATTATAAATTGGTTTCATAATATTAATAATGTCCACGGACTCTCTAATAACATCAATAATATCCGCAAGCGATTTATATGCCATTGGCGCTTCATCAAGTGTCGCTTCATTGACAGAAGTTGTATAGATACCCTCCATCATTTTGCGGTAATCTTCCATGGATAAACTCTCTTTTGCCTTGGTGCGTGATATTAATCGTCCGGCGCCATGTGGTGCAGAATAATTCCACTCTGGATTGCCTTTTCCAACAGCAAGCACACTTCCATCTCGCATATTTATTGGAATTAATACTTTCTCGCCCTTATGGGCGGCAATTGCACCTTTACGCAATATCATTTCATCTGTGTCAATATAATTATGAATTGTATGAAATGCCTCTGTTCCAGTCATTCCTATTTTCTCTAAAATGACCTCTGCCATTTTCTCACGGTTTCGTTTTGCAAATTGTTGACAAATCTCCACATCATGTAAATAATCCTCAAGAAATGTTCCATACAGATAACATAAATCCTCTGGTATCAAACTGTCTCGATGCTCCCATTTGAGTTCTTTTAATGCACTCTGAATTTCCTTTCGGCGTCCCGCTGCTTTATACTCCACAATCAGCGCATCTCTTTTCTTGAAATACTCCTCCTTGCCTGTGTGCAGTTCAATTGCCAACTGTTGATAGAGCTCTGCCACCTGTTTCCCAAGATTTCTGCTGCCAGAATGTATTACGAGATACTTCGTCTCGTCCTGTGCCATATCCACTTCAATAAAATGATTGCCACCGCCGAGCGTTCCAAGGCTTCTCTCCAAACGCTTTGCATCCTTGAGATTCCGATAACAACGCAACCGCAATAAATCAAATCGTTCTTGTCTGCCTTCCCATACATTCTTTCCTGATGGGATAAAATGTGCTGCTGCATCCAATTTCTCAAAATCAATCTCACCTCTGCCAAGATTCACTGTATACATACCACAACCAATATCCACACCAACAATGTTTGGCACTACCTTGTCAGTAATTGTCATAGTTGTTCCAATTGTACAACCTTTTCCCGCGTGGACATCTGGCATAATACGGATTCTACTGTCCTGTGTAAACTCATAATCGCACATTCTGCGAATCTGCTCGACTGCCTCGTCCTCGATCACTTTTGCATAACAAAGAGCCTTGTTTACCTTTCCTTTGATTTCTAATACATCCTTCTCCAACATTTTTTCTCCCTTCTAATCCACAATAACCTTAGAAAATATCTTTCCTGTTCATTACACGTTCTATACAACTGTCAACAAGTAAAAGAAAACCGCCTATCCTGCAAGACTTCTCCATACAAGATAAGCGGTGATAACCATAAATATGATATTTCATGCCTTTTTGATGTACACTTTACTTTTCCAGCCTAATATTGGCATGACTCAACCAACTTTTTCCTATCTTATATGGACATACAAAAGATAGACTCTGTTTGGAATCCAGCGCCTGTTCAAATGTTTTACTAAATAGGTAATTTGTTCCGTTGATTGATAATGCCCTAATCATTATTTTTCCTTTCTGGTAACATACTCGTGTACCATTTTTTCTTTTTCTCCACTATACCACACTTTGCACGAAATGTCATTATACTTGTGGTATAAAATTGTTATTTTTATCTAGTTTTGTCTCTATCTGAGATAATCCTTTTCAATACTTGATTTTGCGAGAATTGTATAACGTAAACTGTATTTATTATGTTTCATCTATAATCAACTCTATTTCGTTCGAATTGGGGGTAAAAATTGTCCATTTCCTTTTGTTTGGTATTCGTAAAACATGGCTGTATAAGTCCATAGTCATCGCAAGACTTGATTTCAGTATCCTGCTGACAGAAATTTGGTAGTTCTCTGACATTTGTCTACAAGAGATGTTCCGAAAGTATACGCTTTCCAAATAAATAAGCATCTTCCCCTTCTGGAACAGAAATATAGATATTCAGGGAATCAATATCATCTGACAAGAAATTTTGACAATACAAGTGAAATTCACGAACATATGGCCACCACTCAGCTATGTATAAACTGGTGGCTGTTTCCTGTCGGAGATACCACAGTGGTGCGTCTTCTGCACCATCATCATGCAACAATCCTATATCTAGTGAATAAACAATATCTTCCAAATGCTCTTTGGGTAAACCCGTTTGAGCCAGTATTCGATGCAAGTCGGGTTTCAGGTCAGGATAATCGTTCTCTACTTTTTCAAACATATCTATTATAGGTAACAACAGCATAAACGTATCATTGTCCAGACTTTTTATCGCATGATAGGAAATACAGGGCTTATACAATTCTTTCCCATCCATTCTGTATTCCACATGATATCGGTACATCTGTATTGTGATTTCTTTCCCATCTATGGCAACTTTATGAATAACAGGTATAATTTCCTGTTTTGTATCTGTTCCAAACATTTGATAAATCCATTCCTGAGAATATGGTAAATACTTTAAAAGATAGTTCTGTAAACCATAACAGTGAGGAAAAGCAGCATATAACCAGTAATGCAAAAAAGGCCAATTTATTATAGATATCATAAAAATACTCCTTTCTATCAATCAAAATCGAAAAATTTTTCCATATCCTTATTTTGTGATAATTTATTCAGAAAGTTTAGAAAAATTTTTTGATTTTGAACAAGTTCTAAATAGTATTCTTGCAGTTAATCATGGTAAACAAAATATCAACAGAATCTATCTGATTAAGTAAGCCGTCTCATCTGCTATGGTAATATTAGCACCGTCTATCAGTACCTCTGGTATGACAATAATTCTTCTGCATAAATACAACCAACAGAAGAATCAATATCAATACCAAGCGCTTTATGTTTCCCTTTATCTTCCATTTTGAAACTCCATTCCTTATCGCACAAACTGTTTAAGCACAGAAATAAAGATATCCATGTTAAGTGGTTTGGAAATATGTGCATTCATTCCATTTTTTAGTGCCGCTTCCTTATCCTCCTCAAGCGCATTCGCAGTCATAGCAATAATTGGCAAACTCTTAACATCCTTTCTTGGCATATTGCGAATCGCTCGTGTCGCTTCATATCCATTCATAATTGGCATTTGTACATCCATTAATACTACATCATAATAATATTCTTCTGACTTTTCTACCATTGAGACGGCATCCGTCCCGTCAGGTGCCGACTCTACAACAAATCCAGCCTCCTCCAAAATCACTTCGGCGATTTCGCGATTCAGCTCAATATCTTCAACAAGTAGCACACGCTTTCCACTAAAATCAGCAAGTGTCCACGCAGCAATTTCATTCTCAGTTTCAATTAGATTATTCGCCGCGAGCAATGCCGCCTTCAAATCAGACATAAATAACGGTTTTGCACAGAATGCAGTCACGCCTGCTGCCTTTGCCTCCTCCTCAATATCAGACCAGTCATATGCAGTCAAAATAATAATTGGCACATCAACTCCTGCCACGCTTCGAATCCTTCTGGCAGTTTCCACACCGCTGGTCTCTGGCATCTGCCAGTCAATAATATACGTATGAAATGCGTCTCCCTCCTCATATGCCATCTGGGCACGATATGCCGCCTCTCTGCCAGACGTTGTCCATTCAGCACGCATACCAATCTGTTTTAGCATTTTACTCACACTGTCACAAACATGGAAATCATCATCAACGACCAACGCCCGCAGACCATCTAGTTCTTTGATCTGTGCCGCATTTTTCTCAATATCTTGCAGTTTTAAAGAAATCTCAACCGTAAAAGTACTGCCTTTGCCAATTTCACTTTCAACCTGGATCTCTCCTCCCATCATTTCCACAATATTTCTTGTAATTGCCATGCCAAGTCCTGTTCCTTGAATGCCAGACTGTGTTACTGTGGATTCCCGTTCAAACGGCTCAAAAATATGTTCTACAAACTCTGGTGACATACCAATACCATTATCTTTGATGATAAATACATAATCACCATACCCATGTCGAAATGTTGTCTTTTGCATAATGCGAAACGCAATGCTTCCGCCTGCTGGTGTATATTTGACAGCATTGCTCAAAAGATTGATAAACACCTGATTTAGCTTTAAGGCATCTGCAATCACATCCTCATTGACAATCTCGAATGTATCAATAAACAATTCCAACTGCTTTGCCTTTACTTGCGGCTGGATAATATTCACCAAGTTGTGCATCAACTCAGAGATATTACAATCCTGCTCTTTAATCTGCACCTTTCCACTTTCAATCCTACTCATATCCAAAATATCGTTGATTAGACTAAGCAAGTGGTTGCTGGAAGAAAGTACCTTCTGCAAACAATCTCGAACCTGTTCCCGATTGTCAATATGACTTACTGCAATCGTTGTAAACCCAATAATCGCGTTCATTGGTGTGCGAATATCATGTGACATATTGGAAAGAAAAGTAGTCTTTGCCTTGTTTGCATGTTGTGCTTGCATCAAAGCATCCTGTAATACCTGCGTCTGTTCTCGTTGCTTTTTGACATTCTCTGTAATCTCCTTCTTTATTACCATGACCATAATGTCGCCTGTTCTATCATCCTGCGTCATAAGAAAGGATTGACGCACACAGATTTCCTGCTCATCAATATCTTTGCCCCAATACTCAACACTTACTTCTGCCTCGCCAGCCGCATAACAATCTTTTAAGTACGCTAAATTTACAACTGCATCATAATCCTCTATTGATTCTTGTGATACATATTTTCTGCGCCGCTCAAACCATTCCGATGCGCGGCAAGGAGGTTTTAATCCCGTTATACCAAACAAAGAAATCTGTTGCCCATCCACTGTGCGCAAGATATCTTGCTCGATTAAATCCTTTGTTAGATTAAACTCAAAGGTGTAAATAGAATTGGACATAATCGCAAGCTGATACTGACGTTCTTTACGATTTGCAAGAAACATTTGCTCTTGGATTTCTAATTCTTTTTCCTTAACTTCTGTGATATTTTGTCGAATAATTAGTGCCTTAGTTGCTGTACCATCTTTTTTTTCCAGACAAATAATATTCATATGTTCCCACTCTGGCTGTCCCTTGCGCAGCACTTGACGTTCAAAACGCATATCGCTTTGTTCTGTCAATACTTGAACAAGTGTTTCTCTATCAATCATTTTAGCAAACTCTGTCTGCTCATCCTTGTCAATCATAATCGAACATAAATGTGCTGTTAAGTTTTCATACTGTCCGAAGATATTTAGTGTGTCATCTTCTGCTCTTGTTCCTGCAAGATACTGATAGGTTCCTGTCTCAAGATCAACCAGTGCGAACCGAGAAAACAGTGTTGTAATACCCTTAATAATATAGCCCATCTCTCGGTTTTCATTTTGTAGTAGTTTTTTCTCCCTCCCCGCTCGGATAATCAATGTAATAATGTAAATGACAAACAGCATAATCAGCATTATTTCCAGCTGAATTCCCACAATATTTTCGTCCCGAATCATGCGCTGTGTAACGCTCTTTGGAAATGTCTGCACCAAAACAAAGTCGTAATCTTTTAGATGTGTTGCACAAAGATTATCTGTCTTATAACCCTGTGCGCAGATAAAAGAACCTTCACCGCCATGCGCAAAGATTCCTTTCGCTTCCTTTGCCACCTGACTGTCAATCACATTGTTTTTCACTAAAGTATCAATTAAATCTTCCTCATAAATATCACCGTCAGAGCTTGCAATGGCCCTTCCGTTTGACATGCACAGATACACATCTGCCGTCTCTCCAAAATAGCTTGTTGTCAACATATCTTTTATGTATTCTTCTGCGAGATAGGACCCCCTTAACACTCCAATAATCTCACCTTGATATCGCACTGGCGCATAGAAACTTATCATCGTCTCATTAAAAAAATAGGAATCTAGTATCACTGCAATACCGCTCTCTCCTCGCATTCCTTTCTGATAAAAATCTCGGTCCGATGCGTCAGAAGTCCTTCCATCAGAGGTATGATTTATCCCTGCAGGATCAGTAAAAAGCACTGCATCAAACAGTGCATTATGCTCAATTTCCTTCAAAAGTCGTTCGTCAATAACAGGCTCATTTAATCTTTCACTGACAAAGTGTGCATACGTAGTTATCAGTGCCAGTGCATTGTTCATTTTCTCATTAATTCGTATCATGGTTTGTCGTGCCGAATCCGATGCATAACTTTTATTTCGCTCCTCCACATGAATACTGTTCTGATTTGTATACCAGCAAAATAAAATAACCACAGCAATTAAAAGAAATATAACAATTACAATATCTTGAAACGACTTTTTTCTTTTCATATAAATCTCCATTCCGCCGCCTTTCAGTTGGCGGCACAAATAGTTATGAA
>CAJUAE010000110.1 GCA_910583965.1 uncultured Lachnospiraceae bacterium | reverse complement strand
TAAGAAAAGCTATCAAGTAAAGGGACGCATAAGCGCCCCTTATTTTGCCAACATTTGAATCTGGCGTTGGCACCGCGTAGGCAAATTAAACTTTATTCATCTGCATATAACCTATAAATGCTTATTTTTTCAAGGATAACCTCACAATTGTCTCCACATGCCCTGTCCCTGGAAACTGGTCAACTGCCACTACTCGTTCCATCCTATATCCACCCTCTAATAGCACTTCCAAATCCCTTGCAAGACTTGTTGGCTTACAACTTATGTATACAAGTCTATCCACCTGAAAATTAATAATTTTTTGTAGCGCTTTAGGATGAATCCCATCACGTGGAGGGTCCAGAACAATATAATCAGGTTTTTCATCAATCTCATCAATCACTTTCAGCACATCCCCCGCAATAAATTCACAGTTGTGAAGACCATTCATTTCCGCATTCTGCCTTGCTGCCTGAACAGCTTCTTCCACAATCTCTACACCGATTACTTTTTTTGCCACAGGTGCTAAAAGTTGCGTAATAGTTCCTGTTCCACAATACAAATCAAATACTGTTTTAGTACATTTTCCCTTATTGGATATATCCCCCAGAAAATCTCTAGCTGTCTTATACAAAACCTCCGCTCCTAGTGTATTTGTTTGAAAAAAAGAAAATTGGGAAATTTTAAACCGTAACCCCAACAATTCTTCATAAAAATAATCCTTTCCATATAGAATAACTGTATCATCACTCTGTACAATATCTGCCAACGAATCATTTTTTGTATGAAGCACACCTGTTATTTTTCCGTTTAAACACAAAGCCAACAGTTGTACTACTAATGGTTGTAGATCTTGTGTTTCCTGTGTAGTTGTCACCAGTGCAATCAATATTTCTCCTGTTTTCTGTGCTTTTCTGACAAGCAAATGCCTTAGATACCCCTCATGACGAATTCTATGAAAATAACTGCTATTTTTATGTGTAAAATAATCCAACACACAAGCAAGCACTGTTCTATAATCCTCATCTACTATTTGGCAATCCCGCACAGAAACAATATCATAAAAACTCCCACGTTTATGCATCCCTAGCGCAAGCGGACCATCTTTATATTCATCTCCAAAGGAAAATTCCATTTTATTCCTGTAACTTGTCTGTACGGGACTTGCCTTAATTCCCTCGAAAATGTTATTTATATATTGGTCTGTATCTTTTTCAATTCCTTCCAATAACATCTGTTTTGTGAAAGCAGATTTCAGAAGATTTTTTACCTGACTTTCTTTTATTTCAAGCTGTTTTTCATATGGAATATTTTGGTAATTGCACCCTCCGCACTCTCCAAAATGTGGACAAAATTCTGTTAGTTCATAAGGAGCTCTTTCAATTACTTCTAGTAGTCTTCCCTCCACTTTTCCTTTACGTTTTTTGTTAACTATAAATGAAATCTTTTGGTCTGGCAATACATTTTTAACAATAGCTATTTCATCTTCACATAAGACAACTCCCTTATTGGGAAAATCAACACGTTGTACATATCCTTCGCAGATCTGTCCTTTCTTCATACAATTCTCCATTCCGTTCAAGCGCATTATCTGTGCGCATAAAATTTTAATAGGGTGCTGCAACGCAGCACCCTATCCTTTACAACACTATTTCACAGTTGTGTACTCATTTTCCTTTGCAGGTTCCTGCTCCTCGTCTTCCTCATCATCAAAGAAGTCGTCCTCAAAATCATCGTCAAATTCATCATCGAAATCATCAAGATAATCTGGTGTCATATAACGATATACTGCATATGCAATAGCGGCCACTGCGGCCACTGCACCAATAATAGCAAGTACCCACAGTATCGTGTTTTCCTTCTTCTCATTATCCTTCTTGATGTCACATTTTGTGCAGTATTTACTTATGATGTCGTTACTCACCAAATTTTTATCCTGCAGATAATCTACCAATTCATCCAACTTTTTCATTGCAAAAGCTCCTTTCTGTTTTTACTTCGCACGCAGCAAAGCTCTGTTGTATATTATATCATAACATTATTTTATAAATTTTACTACTACTTTCATAGAATTTGTTCGATTTTTTGTAACAGTTTGGGCATATAAAATTAAATTTATATAATATTATCGAAAGTTTGCTCACATAAAACTCTTTGTAGCTTTAATTTTATAGCGCAAACGCCCAACATAAAATAAATAATCGAAAACAATCAAAATGAATTATCGGAATGTACAAACCGACAACTTATAAATGGATATCGCTAAACTGTTACGATTTTTGGGATTCCTATTATTTTCAAACATGTGTTTTTTACATAGATAATATGATTATGATAATAATATGATGTTGGGGTCAAAAGGTATTTTGCCCCCTATGATACCACGGATTGCTCCGCATTTCATGCTCCCGCAATCCTAAAACACCTCAAATTCGCTCATTTTTCTGTGAAAAATGGCTACTTTTCGGTGTTTTTGCGGGTCCCAAGTTCAAAAATCCTCTTGCAAGCAAGCTTGCATCGGATTTCTTGACCTTTTGACCCTGGTATCATAATATTATTAATTGCTCACTTATCCAGCGCAATCAAGTACTCGTGCGCTGGATGTCTGTCAACTTCTGCTGATATTTTTCTTTTAGACACCCATGTGCATAAAAAACGCACGTTAAATATTGTTATATCTTCTGAAGTTTTGCAAACGCCGCATACATAATTTTGTTACCATATGCGTCAAAATCCACAGTCACTTTAAAATCTCTAGTGTCTTGCACAATATTAAGAACAGTGCCATCTCCATATTTAATGTGATTTACACGATCTCCTATCTCATAGCCTAGACTGTCAGCTTCAAGCGTAGGTGCTCCTTTGGTAAGACCTTCCAACGATTTTGCAATATATGGCTTGTTTACCGCTGGTGTCTCTTTTTTCTTTACAATAGCTTTTGGACGCGAAATCAATATTTCCGACAGATCCTTTTTTCCCGTAGACGATAGAACATTATTTTGTCCACTTGATTTCACTGTAGTTTGTGTTGTTGATACCTTTGCTGTTGGCATTTCTGTTGTTCCCCGCTGTGACATACCTGTCTGCGTCATAGTAGTCTTTGTCACATTTGTTTGTTGTCGCGAAGGTTTTAGTACTTGTTCCGCCGTTTCCCAATTATTACGAGGTTTGTCAAACACGGTATCACTTAATTTGTCGTACGATACAAATTGCTTTGTGCCTACTTTACTTCTACCCGACGAATAAGAATTCTGAGCAAATGAATTTCTATTATCATAATTCTGTACATCTCGTTGGTTAATATCAGAAATCCTACTGTCAAGTAGCTTATCTGGTATCTCCCTCACAAAACGACTAATTGCATTATATTGTGTCTCTCCCTTAATCATACGGGCTTTTGCATAAGTGATAGTCAAATCCTCTTTTGCTCGTGTAATTCCTACATAGGCAAGGCGTCGTTCTTCTTCAATATCCTCAGGATCATCAGAAGTAATTGTCATATAACTCGGAAAAATTCCATCTTCCAATCCTGACAAATATACACTAGAAAATTCAAGGCCTTTCGCACTGTGCAACGTCATTAACAGCACTCGATTATCATCTTTTGCTACAGAATCAATATCTGCCACAAGTGCCACTTCTTCAAGAAATGCTGAAAGTGTCGCTTCTTCTCCTAAACTTTCTTGCTCCATCTCAAAACTTACTAATTTTGTAATCAATTCATCAATGTTGTCAATTCTGTCATTTGCATCCTCCTCGTCCGACTCCTCTAACTCCCGCACATAACCTGTCGTTTCTATAACATCAGTTATCAAATCTTCCAAAGAACCAAACTGCAATTTTGTCCGAAACATACGAATCATTGTCACAAAATCACGAAGCTTATCCGCTGCTTTGCTTTTTCCCAACCCAGGTATCTCATCCACCTGAAGTAACGCTTCAAAAAAACTTAATTCATTTTGGTCTGCATAATCTTGCACTTTTGTAATGCTTGTCGCACCAATGCCACGTCTTGGCACATTGATAATGCGCTTTACTGCCAAATCATCCTTTCCATTATCAATTGTCTTTAAATATGCCAGAATATCTTTAATTTCCTTACGCGCATAGAAATTTACGCCACCTACCACATTATATGGAATGTTGTGTGCAATAAAACTTTCTTCCAGAAGACGGGACTGTGCGTTCGTTCGATAAAGGACTGCACAATCTCTGTAATCATTCACAAGTTCTCTCTTTTTGCGTTTAATATCACCCGCTATGTATTCTGCCTCCTCAAAAGCATTGTCAAAAGCTCTAAAATGTACTTTATTTCCAGCATTTTTCTCTGTCCAAAGTGCTTTCGATTTTCTTTTGACATTATTTTCGATCACTGCGTTTGCAGAGTCTAAGATATTCTGGGTGGAACGATAGTTTTGCTCTAATTTAATCACCGTCGCATCTGGATAGATTTTTTCAAAATCAAGAATATTCTTAATATTTGCTCCTCGAAACTTATAAATAGACTGATCATCATCACCCACAACACACAAGTTTCTCTCTCGTTGTGCCAGAAGTCGTATCAGCTCAAATTGTGCTGTATTTGTGTCTTGATACTCGTCGACCATAATATATTGAAAACGATTTTGATAGTTTTCAAGAATATCTGGACATTTGTTAAAAAGTTCTACTGTCTTCCCAATCAAATCATCAAAATCTAAAGCGTTATTCTTTTTCAAGGTATGCTGATACTCTGTATATGCTTCTGATACTCTTTTCTTAAAATAATCTCCTGCAGCTGATATCTTATATTCTGTAGTTGATATCAGATTATCTTTTGCACTGGAGATAGCACTTAAAATTGTCTTTTCCTTGAGCATCTTGGTATCTATATTCAGTTTTTTGCACACATTTTTCATAACACTTTTTGCATCATCTGTATCATAAATTGTAAAACTATTATCAAAACCAAGACTATTAATATGTCTTCTAAGTATTCGCACACAGGTGGAATGAAATGTCGATACCCAGATGCTCTCCGCACCATAACCCACAATCTCATTCACTCTGTCCCGCATTTCGCCTGCCGCTTTATTTGTAAATGTAATCGCCAAAATATTCCATGGATTCACTCCTACATTTTCAATCAAATAGGCAATTCGTTTTGTGAGTACGCTTGTCTTTCCACTACCTGCACCTGCAAGGATCAGCACAGGACCTTCCGTGGTAAAAACTCCTTTTTTCTGTTGTTCATTTAGTGTATCATAAAGTCCCATTTTCTTAATCCTCTCTTAACAAAACCCTTTGAAAAAACCTTTTCAATCAAGCACAAAAAATTAACTTATCTTTCGTGCCGTCAATGCATCATACAATAACATATCTTCTCTACATCAATGTATATAGCAAAAATACAGTAATATGGAAATTATACCATTGAAATCTTCTCGTTTCAATAATTTTCTAGCAATCACCCTTATCTACTTTTTTGCATATGATAATGAAAACATTTTAGAGGATTTCTATGAAAAAATATCAATCGCTCTCAATACTTTTGACAATCATTTTGATTATTTCCACTCTGACAAGTGGATGTGGTCAGAAAACAGAGTCTACTGGACAGGCAAAAAAAGTAATATTAAATGAAGTTGCGCATTCTATTTTTTATGCTCCTATGTATGTTGCTATTGAGGAGGGATATTTTACAGCAGAAGGTATCGATCTTGAATTGGTCACTGGATATGGCGCAGATAAAACCATGACAGCACTGCTTACAGGTGAAGCTGATATTGGTTTTATGGGCAGTGAAGCCTCTATCTACACATATCTACAAGGTGCGCAGGATTATGCAGTAAATTTTGCCCAACTAACTCAGCGCGCTGGCAATTTCCTTGTAAGTCGCACTCCTATTGACAATTTTAATTGGAATATGCTAAAAGGAACTTACGTTCTAGGTGGACGCAAGGGAGGTATGCCACAGATGGTATTTGAATACATTCTCAAAATGAATCAGATTAACCCTGAAACAGACCTTACTATTGACACAAGTATTGATTTTGGCTCTACTGCCGCAGCTTTTGCGGGGGCAAAAGAAGGTGATGCTGGATATGCTGACTTTACTGTTGAATTTGAGCCACATGCCACCTCTTTAGAAACACAGCAAAAAGGCTATATTGTCGCCTCTCTTGGCGTTGATTCTGGCTATGTTCCCTATACTGCATTCAGTGCCAGAAAGAGTTTTATTGAGGAAAATCCTGATGTTTTACTTGCCTTCACTAAAGCGCTCCAAAAAGGAATGAATTATGTTGCAAGTCATTCTGCAGATGAAATCGCAACTATTATCAAACCTCAATTTCCTGAGACAGAACTCAATACAATCACCATGATTGTAACACGTTATCAAACACAAGACACTTGGAAAAAAGACCTCATCTTCACAGAAGAAAGCTTTACGCTGTTACAAAATATTCTGATGGAAGCAGGCGAACTTGAAACA
Source organism: uncultured Lachnospiraceae bacterium (assembly GCA_910583965.1). GTDB lineage: Bacteria > Bacillota > Clostridia > Lachnospirales > Lachnospiraceae > COE1. The sequence continues at coordinate 4,078 of CAJUAE010000110.1, read as the reverse complement.
TATGTACCATACAAAGACTTAGTAACTTGTACATTTGCAGAACAGGCAAAATAGAAAAAAGACAGTTTTAATCCCAATATCATGATACCAGGGTCAAAAGGTATTTTGCCCCCTATGATACCACGGATTGCTCCGCATTTCATGCTCCCGCAATCCTAAAACACCTCAAATTCGCTCATTTTTCTGTGAAAAATGGCTACTTTTCGGTGTTTTCGCGGGTCCCAAGTTCAAAAATCCTCTTGCAAGCAAGTTTGCATCGGATTTCTTGACCTTTTGACCCTGGTATCATATCATTTAATTATAACACGAACTCCCATCTGCACGCTTTTGCGGGCGTACAAATCAGGAAATGTGAAATTTTAGTTTCACACTAGAAAAACAAAATCAAAAAAGAGCAGGGTACATATTTCTATATACCTTGCTCTGTAGAATATTCTTACTAATATCTTGCTTAACTAAATGATATCGCTCTGTCCTTTTATCCCACACACAACATCATATTTTTCTCCGTTCGGACTCCAAACAAGCCTACACCACATACAGAGATATGGTATATCCCCTGCTGATTCAAATCATATCTTCCAGAAAGATTAATCGTATACTGCCCAGATTCACAGATATCACCAGTAGCACTTATCAACCCAACTGCCTTGTAAATATCTTCTTGTGACGCCCCTACTGGCAGACGCAACACTTCATCTGTACTTTGATCTGTTAGATACAATGTAGGTCTAACCTGATTCCATGGATTCTTAGGATCCGTGTCCGTTGGGTCCCATTTTTTCATTGGATTATCCGCTGCAATTTTTAACTCAGTTGGCTTTCCTAATGGTCCTGGATTCTCAAGATCATCATATACAACAACCTGTGTACCAGGCTTACAATTATCATAGATCCATTTTGCGTCTGCACATGCAAGCCTTACACAGCCAAGTGATGCTGCTTCTCCAAGCAAATTAAACTGCTCCCACTCCATATTCCCTGCATTTTTGGTATAATATGGTATCGAGTGAAACATAATTCCACGGTTAAAACGAACTGCATAGTGTCCATAAGAACCATCAACCATCAATCTCCATTGATAATAGTTGCTTGTCTTAAATGTTCCAAGTGGTGTCTCATGACCTTCTCTGCCGCAAGAGCATACAAACGCCTTGACTGGAACACTAAACTCTCCATTGTTATCCTTCGCATAAACCGTCACACAGTTTGCTGCTCGATTGACCATAATTTTATAGATTGGAGTATTATCCTCCGCCACTGCAACTATCATGCTGCCTTCCAATACAACCCCCATACACAGACATACAGCAAGAAAAAATGCAATAATTTTTCTAACGCCAGCAATCCGCAAATTTGTTTTCATGCAATTCTCCTCCGTGACAATTAACTTAATTTTGAAATTTTATCAAATATAAATAATCATACACTATCTTTCAACATTTTTCAATAAAAAAACACCTTAACAGGTGTTTTTTTAGATTTTTTACGAAAACGGTGTAAACCCTGCTCCATTTAGATGATCTCTCAATCGGTTTTGCATTCCCATCATTCCAATCGTATCATTCAGATAAGAAGCATAATCCGATTTTTGAACATCTTCCTTTTGTGAAAGCATACACTCCTGTATACCAAGCATTTCAGCAAAATCACCACTCGCTGTACTCTTTGTCGCATCCAGCGTGCCATAATCTTTTACATATAGGTCTTCTTTTTTCTCCTCTGACGCTATGACAAGCGGTTTCCCAGACCGGTCATTATTCTGCCCAATCTTCTGAATCGCATTCAAGCTGTAAGGATTACCATGTATTGATGAAATCCTACAATTACCAAACCCTGCAATCGCTGATATCCCCATAAAATAAATACCTCCTCTCTATTTTCGTCACAATTCATAGCATGGAAGCTGCTCACAGTAACGATTTGGGACGATATTTAAAGTTTTAAATCGCCCCTCACTTCTCAATTAGGTTCTCACGGAATGCGTATTCCTGACCTATGAAAAGTAGTTTATTCCTTATTATAATACTATTGTCAGACAATTTCAAGTTTTTGCAACAATTCTTTGTCAATCTTTTTCCTTTGTTGGAAAACCATCCTCTCTAATTGCGTCAATTAATTTTTCAATTAATTGCTTTTTCATGTACACATCAAAACTCAAAAAGCAAATAAAAGAAAACAATTTTAAAAACGCTCTATTTTCTTCTGGAGCATCTTGAAAAGTCCCCATCGCACAGTCATATTCTTCCACAATATGTTTTTTTAGTGCCTCAATTTGGTCATATCCAACCCGAAAAACTTCTTCGTAAACAGACTGGATATCAAAACCTTCTTCTTTATGAAAAAATTTGTTTGTGATAGGTCCTAACAATGCCTGTATATCACTGATTGATAAAATCCCCTTATAATAATAGATAAAGATTAAAACCAAAATATGCTCCTTAGAATATTTCTTTCTGACAGGAGGCGGCAGCAAATCATTCTTTGCATAATTATTGATCATGGTCTTTGTCATAATCTTATCATCTCCGGGATATCTGGTCGTATTGCGAAAATTTTTATCCATAAAAGTTGTTACTTGATCCATATAAAGATCAATATTTGGAATATCCGAAGATTTTACATAATCAATCCTGTCAAAACTCTCCAGAATACTATTCAGCAAATCTTTCGTGTCTATATGCATATGTTTTACCATACCTTTCTTTTAAAATCCGATAAGAAATCACTAAAATGTCACTACCATTATAATATAGTATTCAAAACTACTTATCAAGACCTTTAATGCTTTTTCTTTTTTATCTACACATTTACATTAATGCAAAAGTATGCTACAATATTCAAAACTGTAAAACTTTACAGTATTAAAGCATTTAATAAAAAACATATCCTATCTGTTCTATGGAGGTAACACAATGAATAAAAAAATAAAAACAGATGCTGTAGACCATCTAATTGACGCTTTACTCTGTCTCAAAACAAAAGAGGAGAGCTATAATTTTCTCGAAGACTTGTGTACTGTCAACGAATTACTCTCACTCTCTCAGCGATTTGAGGTCGCCACAATGTTACGGGATCATAAAACCTATCTAGAGATTGCAGAAAAGACAGGTGCCTCGACTGCAACTATCAGTCGCGTAAACCGCTCGTTAAATTATGGAAACGATGGATACGAGCTGATTTTTGAGCGTCTTGAGCATGCCAAATCCAACTTAACCGCTGATATCCATAAGCCTTAAAGGATCGATAAACTTCTCATCCTGAATAATCTGATATCCCAACGTTTCATTTCCGGTTTCTATGTGAAAAAGCGTTGTCTCATTAGTGACACTGTCTCCCTCCTTCACCCGTGGTTCTGCATTGTTTCGGTATATCGTATAATATCCGTTATTGTGGTCAATCATAACAATATACCCTGCCTCTGCACTGCCAGCGATTGAGGAGACAGTACCATTTGCTGTAGCTATCACACTTGTCCTAGCAGATGCTTGAAAAATTACAGATGGATTTCCATCCAGTTCTTTTTCTTCATAGGACGCTACCCCTTTCATTGGAAAACCTGTGGGAATATAGGATTGTATCTTCTCAGCCTCTCGCTTTTCTTCCTGATACACTTTATTATTTACTGTGTCACTAAGAATTGTAACCTTTTCTTTCAATTCCTTATTTTCTTTCATTAAATCTATATTTTGTTTTGTAAGTTCCTCACTTTGCACTTGATAAGATTTCATGTGCCTATTTGATGTATTTTGTTCTCCTGTTAAAAGATAACAATATATCAGTAATGCAATTATCAACAATGCGATCGCAGCAAAAAAAGTAATAAACAACTCTAAACTAACTGAAAACAATTTGGTTGAATTTTTTTCCTGATCCGATACAATCAATACTTTATAATGGGTTCTGTCTGTCTTTTCCATCTTTTTTCTGTCCTCCACAAAGACATACAATATTCTCAAAAATGTAGCTTAATCATTCTATCATAAAATAGAAAAAATAAACACCCCTTTGCAATCTTTTTTAATTTTATGATGTTGGGGTCAAAAGGTATTTTGCCCCCTATGATACCACGGATTGC
>CAJUAE010000109.1 GCA_910583965.1 uncultured Lachnospiraceae bacterium | reverse complement strand
GGAAGTTGCCTAAATAAATTGTCAGATTGTACAAACCGACAACTTATGAATGGGCATGGCTGAACTGTTACTATTTGATAAATTGTATAGGCAACCATCGATTTGATAGTATTCAAATACTTTTTTGGATAAGAATCAATATGCATAGAATATTTTTTCGTCTTCCAAACGAATACAAGCGAGTTTTGCGTCAGATATTTGGTTTTGAAAAACACATCCACAGTCAATATCATAAAAAATGCAATCCATTGCATCATCATAATATCGAAAAACATTTCCTCTATTATAAGCAAATGCACCTTTAATGATAGTGGGTGTATGTCCCGCAATAATCATGCCATGTGGTATGCCGCCCAACTGACAGACTTCGTCTCGCGCGTAGAGATAAAATTGTTTTAGACTGTGAAATCGTGTATTCTTGGTTTCTAACTGTTCGGTGTATCCTGCATGAACAACAACACAGATTCGATTTCCTATAAATAACTTTTCATAATAAGGCATCTGACGAATACGTGCAGACCAACGACAAAGGTCATGTAACGTAACAGGGTATTGTGCTAATAAATTATTAATAGTATGATACGAATCAAAAAAGGTAGTCTGTGCTTTACAATGGAGAAAATAGTCTACAGATGAATATAAGGCTGTAGTATCTAAATTTGAGGAGAAATCAGTATCTAATTCTTCTTTGTGGTCAACTAGAAGCATCAAATCTACATAGGCTGCAAATTCCTCTTCATGGTTTCCACGCAGCAGATGGACATTCGGTGGACAATGTGTAATCCATTGTAGCATTTCATAGTTTTGGTTACCTCTGTCAATATAATCTCCGGCTAGGATTAAGCAGTCTGAATCTGTAAAATTAATTATTTTGAGCAAGGAAAGAAAAGTATCATAACAACCATGAATATCGCTTATTACATAAGTGCTCATTTTTATAGTTCCCTTCTAGGTGTTGTAAGAGTATAATATTAAGAAACGTGTCTGTAAAAATACATACACTTTTAAGCTTTTAAGTATAACATATCATAACAAAAATGTACAATATAAATAAATCGTAACTGTTTAGTCATGTGTATTTATAAGTTGTCGAATTGTACCTTTGCAAGTAAGTTCTCAACAACATTTTGTATGGCTGAATTGTTACAATAAATAAGAACAATAAGTTTGATAAGACTGTTTTGTCATTAACTTTTGTATTTATTTATCAATTATGAAGGAGTATGTAGAAAATGAACAACTATAATTGAACTAAAATTTTAGAAATGGATTAGAGAAGCGCGTTTGAGGAAAGGAGTATTTTGCTATGATATATGATGTAATTCGTCTGGTAGATAGACCAGATTTAATAGAAACTGCGGCTGAGTGGTTTCATAATAAATGGGGGATTCCACTGGAAGCATATTTGGAGAGTATGGAGGAATGCCTAACACAGAAAAGTGCTGTGCCACAGTGGTATCTAGCGATTGAAAATTCGCAGATTATTGGCGGAATAGGGGTAATTGAGAATGATTTTCACAATCGAAAAGACTTGGCACCCAATGTCTGTGCTGTCTACACAGAGGAGAAGAAAAGAAACCAAGGTGTAGCGGGGGTACTGTTAAACACCGTCTGTGAAGATATGAATAATAAAGGGATAAGCACACTGTATTTGGTGACTGATCATACATCTTTTTATGAGCGTTATGGATGGGAATTTCTGTGTATGGTATAAGGTGACGGGGAGCCAGAGATGTCAAGAATGTATATTCATAAAATGTAATTGAGTAATTTTGTGTTATAAAAAATGCATCACATTTTATAAGGAAAGTAATTTTTGGACAGCGAAAAGTTGTATAAAGAATAAAAAACAAAGGAATAAGTTGCCCAGAATCAGCAAGGAGACGCAATATCATCTGTTATCCACTGATAGACTACTGATAATGCGTCCCCTACTAATTATAGGAAATAAAGCGTGCCTAGGTTTTCAAAAGAAGTGAAAAACATTATTGGGCGAAAGTTAGTTCTGTTTTTCAAATATTGGAATTTGCTCTAATGGTGCGGGGCAAAGGAGTGTTTGCCCCCCTTCGTAAATTTGACAATCGGTGATATTCTTCCATTTTCCAGCAGGTAAATAGACTTCACGTTCACGCTGTCCAAGCTGCAATATTGGTGCGACTAGATATTGATTTCCAAACATATATTGGTCTTCAAGTTCCCAGCAATGTGTATCATTAGGAAATTCGTAGAACATTGTTCGCAGCAGTGGTGCGCCCGACGCGGATGCTTCTTGCATTAAAGCTTCGATATAAGGTTTGATGGAAAGGCGCAAGTCAAGTTGTTTTTTCATAATGCTAAAAGCCTCGTCACCATAACTCCAAAGTTCATTGGAGTGTCCAGTGAACAAGCAGCCACCGCCCCATTCTTTCTCGGAGAGCGGTGCAATATCGTGGGGACCACGGTCGCCATGCATCCGCAGAATTGGACAAAACACTGCAAACTCGAACCACCGCAGTAAAAGCTCGCGAAAATCTGGGTCCGCTACGTCATCTGTCATAAATCCGCCAATATCGGTAGTCCACCATGGGATTCCCGCAAGACCCATATTTAGCCCGGCGCAAAGCTGGTCTTTTAGGGATTCAAAAGTACTTGGAATATCGCCAGACCAGAAAAGGGATGCATATTTTTGACTTCCCGCCCAGCCACAGCGCACCAGCGAGAGTGATTTTGTCTGTTCATAGAAGGTCTTTGTGTAAAGTTTTGGATAAAGATTGCTAACTTCGAGTCCAGTGCCCAGATAATATCGGTAATTATCATAGTCGTATACGCCATAGTCTGGTTCTGCATTGTCGAGCCAAAACATATCAATACCAAAATCATAATAATTTTTCCTGCATTTTTCCCACAAATATGCTTGTGCTTCTGGGTTTGTCACGTCGATTGTAAGACAGTCACCTTGAAATTCATAGGTTTGGTTGCTGCCGCGTTCTGTCTGAATCAACAGTCCGCGCTCCAGAAGTTCATTAAAGTTTTCACTTTTTTTATCGACAGTGGGCCATACGGACACGACGACTTTGGTGCCCATAGCATGGAGTTCGTCGCACATTGCTTTGGGATTGGGCCAATACGTTTTATCAAATTTCCAGTCGCCTTGCCTTGTCCAGTGGAAAAAATCGATGACAATTACGTCAACAGGAATCTTTAGTTCTTTGTATTTTCTTGCTACGTCAAGGACTTCATTTTGTGTTCGATAACGCAGTTTGCATTGCCAAAGTCCCAGAAGGTCCTTGGCAATCATGGGGGTTCGTCCAGTCACTTCTGTGTAATTTTCAAGAATTTTTGCTGGATTATCGTCCACGGTAATCCAATAATCGATTTGTTTTGCTGCTTTTGCTTCCCATTCGGTATAGTTTTTGCCAAACACTACATTGCCTACACCCGGATGATTCCACAAAAATCCATAGCCAAGATTGGAAACTGAAAATGGAATAGAAACTTGAGAATTGCGCTGTGCAAGCTCTAAAGTACAACCTTTTAGATCAAGATAGGATTGCTGATACTGTCCCATTCCATAGATTTTTTCGCTGTCATTGCTTTCAAAGCGCACCTTTATCGCATAGTTACCACCGACAATTGCCTTGTACTCTCGCCCGCGGATTTTGAGACATCTGCTCTCGCGACACAAAGGTTGATCATAGTCTCTATGATACTCTTTTAGAAATTTTTGACCATCACGGTAGAAGGTCATAATACCAGCAGCATCAACCTTAATGCAGAATCGCCCATTTGTGATAGAAGCATTGCTTGTTTCAGTGGATTCATCCTTGTTAATCTCAATAAAAACGTCGGTAGAAGAAGTAAGAATCGGCTCATCTAGTGCCCAATTATGTTCTGTAAAGTTGGGGAATTTTGTTGCGCGTATGCGCAGAGCATTTTTACCCCAGGGTGTGATACATACTGTTTCGTATTGATGTTTCCATATCAAGGATTGATTTTCTTTCCAAAATCTCATTTGACTGTTCCTCCGTTTCCTAGTGATACAATATTGTTTTTACATAAATTATGTTTCCTGATACAATATCTAACATTTGAGACAGTGTGATAGTAAGATTAGGTCGCTACTATGCAGCTAAGATTTAATTTGTGGAGAAGTAATTTTCCACAAATTCCTTACAGCCATTTACATTTGCGCCAACAATTGGCTCGCCTACAAGAACACCGTTCTGGTCCACAAAAAAGGTGGTTGGAAATCCAATAATATTAGACATAAAACTGCTTAAATCATTGTTGGGAATTAGATTGGTAAATTCGACATTTGCTTTTTGGGCAATGGTCTGAGCTAGTTCAATGTGCTGTGTGTCATTTTCGCCGTTGATATCGCCGACAATCCCAATGAGCTGTACGTCGTCTCCCATCTTGCTTGCCCAGTCAGCAAGGTCAGGCATTTCCCGAATGCAAGGGCCACAAAACGTTCCCCAGACATTGACAACTGTAAGTTTTTTCTCTGAAAAGATTGAGGAGTCTACATCGTTACCATAAATATCTTTTGTTGTGAAAGCGGGCATTATATTTTCGGCTTCCACGGGAATAAATGTAAGGTTGTCTTGCACTGTCTGCATGTACTCTTTGCAAGCATGGTAATCTGCGATTTCCGACTCATTTAGAGTGCCATCGTCAAGGTCTGGGATAGAGACAATATAGGTGTAAATATCATTGGTTCCCATTACTTGGGCAGGTGCAAAATAAGTGAAATCTTCCGGTTTGGCGCCCTCTGCGGTAAGACTGTCGTACTGTGTAGTTTCCACCATAATAATCTCCATTAGACAACGGCTAGATGACGCGAGTTTGTCAGAATATTCCATGACAAGTTCTTGGGTTAGGTTTGCGGAATCTATAGTGTTGATTTCCTGTAAAAGAGTAATGGCAGTTGGACTAACATAGAAGATACTAACGTTTTTAAAGCCCTTTGCATTTTCGCTGGCAGGTTCCAAAGAGATTCCTTTATCAAGATATTTCTGTGCAATAGAGAAACAAAGGCCACGTTCTTTTACATTAGTAGTAACAATTTTATTCTTGGAGGTCTCAGAAGAAACAAAGGGATTGGTATTTTGTTCTTGTGTCTTGGCGTTGCACCCAATAAGGGAGAAGACAATTAATATAGACATTAAAGCTGTGACAAGTTTTTTATTTTTCATGGGAATGCTCCTTATTCTTTTTTTGTTTGGAAGATCCAAATTTAAGTTGAATTGCCTGTTTTGGGCAGGCAGATGCGCAGGCGCCACAACGAATGCATTCCGCGGAATTTGGATTTACAACAGGGTCAACATCCATTTTGCATGCGCGCGCGCACTTGCCACATCCAATACATGCTTTTTTGTCCGCTTCCAAGTGGTAAATACTAATTTTATTTAGTAGGCCATAGATAGCACCTAATGGGCAAAGTGTTTTGCAAAAAAAACGAAAGAGAAAGATACACGCAATTATGGTTATAAATAAAATTGTTATTTTTAATCCAAATAGAAATCCGGTTGTTGCTCGAAGCTCTGAGTGTGTGGCAATCATAGGAATGCCGCCGGACAGTGTGCCAGCTGGACAGATATACTGACAAAATGCTGGTTGCCCCATCCCCATAAAGTCTGTTACAACAATTGGCAACAAAATTACAAATACTATTAGAATTGCATACTTAAAATAAGTAAAAATTTTGGGTAGTTTGTATTTTGGTGAAGGAATTTTGTAAATTAACTCCTGTATTAACCCAAATGGGCAAATCCAGCCGCAAATGAGTCTTCCGAATAAAACACCGACTGCAAGTAGAAATCCAACAATATAAAAGCTGAAGTTGTACTGCATGGAACCATTGACCGCTTGCAGAGCGCCAATTGGGCAGGCAAGTGTTGCCGCTGGGCAAGAATAACAGTTTAGCCCAGGATTGCAGAATTGTTTCCATTTTCCAGTATACAGTTTTCCGCTGACAAAATTTCCAATATGGGAATTTGTAAATCCAAATGCGGCAATCTGTATTAGTTTTCGTTTGAATGCATTGTTCATATGAATCCTCCACGCTCCTTTGACAGTCTTAAATAATAACCAATATTTTTTATCCTAATCCAATACATTCCAAACAAATGTTGATGGCTTTGTTCCAGACAATTTCCATCTCACCACGACCTACTCCGTAGGCAATCATAAGTATAGATACCAATAGAAACAAAAATTGAAGAATTGTTCTTTTTTGATTTGATAGATGCATTGTTATTTCCTTTCGATAATTTAGTGACTACGGAATCATTTTAACATGAAAAAGTGATTTTGGGTAGCAGTAGATTTTGTTCGACAGTGCAGATTTTTTGACAAAATGTGGTTTTTCTATGATATAATCAAGTAGAAAGGAAGGATATCTTTATGTGCATTACAGAGAAGAAATTTACATGTGACAGGGAAGGTTTGACTATTCGAGGAATACAATATTTTCCAGAAAATTTTGAGCAAGAACAACAATATCCAACAATTATTGCCAGCCATGGATTTTTATGTAACTACACAAGTATGATAAGGTGGTGTAAGGATTTTGCGAAAATAGGCTATGTGGCGTTTTGTTTTAGTTTTTGTGGCGGTGGTAATATGCTTGAAGAGCAAGCGCTAAAAAGTGATGGTGAGAGTACAAAAATGTCTGTTTTAACAGAGATGAAAGATTTAATTGCTGTGAAGAACTTTGCAAAAGAACAAAATTATGTGGACTCAGAAAATATTATTTTACTGGGAGAAAGTCAGGGAGGGTTTGTCTCTGGTTTGGTAGCAGCAAAGTGCGGTGCAGAAATTAAAAAGTTAGTGATGATTTTTCCGGCACTTTGTATTCCTGATCATGCAAGGAAAGGGTGTTTGGGCGGTTCTAGTTACCAGCCAGAAAATGTACCAGATATATTAGATTGTGGACAAACATTGTTAGGAAAAGGGTTTCACGAAGAGGCTGCGCAGATGGACCCTTATTTAGAGTTGGCATTATATGAACGACCTGTTTTTATTTTGCAAGGGCTTGCCGATAATATTGTCAATTATTCTTATGCGATTCGGGCAAAAGAAAATTATAAAGAGGGACAATGCTATTTACAGCTTGTGCGGAATATGGGACATGGTTTTTCTGAAAATCAGTATCACAGCGCATTTGCGTCTGTGCGCCAGTTTTTGGCAGATAGGGAAGAAATTTTAAGCATTCGGGTTATTTTGACCCACTGTGAAACGCTGACGGAGAAGGAAATGCGTGTGGACAAGCTATTTTTTACTGGCTGGTGTGAGACAAAATATTTTCAAGGTACGATATTGCCGGGCGGGTGTGATGTACAAAAACATTTGGTGGATGGAACAGTGCAGATAAGAGCAGAATATACACTAGAAGGATTGGATAAAAGTGGAAACAAATGTAAAATCCATATTATTAATCAGCGGGGTGAGATGGACTGGAAACCAATCATCACAACAGATAGCATAGAATTAGCATGGCTAAATCATGCAGATTTGACAGCGGTTGTGGAGGAAGGACAAGGAGGACCTACAATTCGGATTTATTGTCTGCAAAATCTATAAAGAGTTATAGTCATATATTAGAATTGGAAAGGCGAGCGTAATGGACAAAACAAACTATTTTATTGAAGGCTTGCAGGGAGCAGGCAAATCGACATTTCTGGAAAAATTTTCTAACAAGTGGAAAGACTATCAGGTTTTTCGAGAAGGAGATTATTCACCGGTGGAGCTTGCTTGGTGTACTTATATTACAGAGGAACAGTATTGTGAAGTGTTGGCGCGCTACGCTGCAATTGAAGCACAAATCAAAGAGAAAACTATCACAGAAAACAATCATAAAATTATTTGTTACACACAGATTTTAACTGATATTCCCGGATTCCATAAGGATTTGGAAGGATATGAAATTTACAATGGAAATTTGGATAAGAGAGCTTTTGAAGAGGTTGTTTTTGAGCGTTTTAGCAGATGGAATGGAGCTGGACAAATTTTTGAATGTTCTATTTTTCAGAACATTATTGAAAATCAAATGCTGTATTTGATGCTGTCAGAGGAAGAAATTCTTGATTTTTATAGAAGGCTAAGGGAAATTCTTATAGATAAGCAATATAAAATTATCTATCTTGATGTAGAAGATATTGCAGATGTGATTCATGTTATTCGCAAAGAACGGTCAGATGCGAATGGAAATGAGATGTGGTTTCCGTTAATGATACAATATCTTGCGTCGTCCCCTTATGGAAAAGAACATCATCTAACAAATTTTGATGGACTGATAACACATTTAGCGCAGCGAAAAGCGTTAGAACATCGGATTATTAAGGAGATTTTTTGGGAAAATAGTGTTATTTTAAAGGCAAAAAATTATTCTATGGATGCAATTGAACCATAGTATTGTTATTTTGTGATTATAAAACGAGTAAAGGAAGAAAAATCTTTCTCTACCCGTTTTATAAAATTTGTCTACTAAAAAAAATTTATTTGTTCCGCAGACGGAATCTATGTACAGAATCTTTTAAGTCCTCGGCACTGTGCCGCAATCCTTGTGCTGAAGAGGCAGTATCTTCCGCAGTAGAGGCATTATTCTGGACAACATCGGAAATTTGATTCATGCCAACCGTTATTTGCTCTAGTGATTCTGCTTGTTGTGTAGCAGAAGATGCGATGCGCTCAATCATCGCTGACGATTGTTCACTGCTAGAAATAACGTTTATTAGCGCATTTTTGGTATCAACTGATAGAGAAGCACCACTTTGTACTTGCTTAATTGATTTTTCTATCAGAAGAGAAATATTTTTGGCAGATTCTGTGCTCTTGTTTGCAAGGCTCTGTACTTCGCCTGCCACAACTGCAAAACCTTTGCCCGCTTCGCCTGCCCGCGCCGCCTCTACAGATGCGTTTAATGCAAGGATATTTGTCTGTAAGGAAATATCTTCGAGTGTTTTTGTGATGCCTCCAATCTGGCGAGAAGAGCTGGAAATCTCTTCAATTGCTAGGCGCAATGATTCCATTTTCTCATTGCATTCGGACAGGTGTTTCATAGCTTCTTCTGATGCCTTGTTGGCGTTGTCTGCATCTGAGGAGGTATTGCTTACCTGTTTTGAAATTTCTACAATGCTTGCAGATAATTCTTGTACTGCAGCGGCCTGCTCCGCAGCACCATCTGATAAGGTTTGGACACTAGATGACATTTTTCCAGATTCTTCGGAAACTTGTTCGGAAGTCTTGTTAATCTGATAGAGTGCACTGTTAAAAGAGTCGAGTATTTGTGCCATAGCACGCTGGATAGGCCGAAATTCACCAAGGTAGTCATTGCCTATAGACAAATCCATATTGCCCTGAGCCATTTGCGTCAATGTCATATTGATGTCACTAATATATTTTTTGAGTTCGCGTTTTGTCTCATGAATAGAATTTACAAGCAGTCCAATTTCTGAAGTATTAGGAATTAAATTAAAGCTAGCCGAAAGATTTCCCTGGGAAATTTCGTGCATTTGTCTCTTGACAATCATGACGGGACGCAACACCTTAAAACGAACAAGGAACATATTACACAACTGCATAATACCGACGATAGAGAGTGCCAATATCATCTGTACGCGAATTTGATTAATATTTTGTTTTAGCAGTTCAACATGTTCTGCTGTGCGTGTATCTAATGCTGAGAGGAATTGTTCTTTCATAGTATTAATTTTGGAGATGGAATCATTATATTCTATTCCATATACATAATCGAGTGCGATTTCTTTCTTTCCGTTTTGTACATTCTTCATGGCCTCGTCCTCGAGAGGAACAAGTTGGTTGGAGAGTGTATACATGTCATCAATCATCTTTTGTTCTGCGGAAGTAATACCGATTTGTTGCATTGTGGCAACGCCTTTATCGCGGTTTTTTAGCGTGTTGACTTCGTTCCAATAATTGTCATAATGTTCCTGAAGCCCAGTGGCAGCAAACGCTCGCACTTCATTTGTCAAATAAGCAGAACCATTCATAAAACGATTTGCATTATATGTTAGGTTAAAACGCGCTTCATATGCACTGTCAAGCTGCAAGTTGACGTTTCTGTATGAGTATAGTGAGAATGCCAGAAAAAATAGTGATAAAATGGAAATACCATTTAAGATTGTGGTAAGTAAGGATTGGCTAAATGCCTTTTTCATAGTTTTAATCTCCCTTCAAATATCCTTGTAATTGAATAAAGGATACATTTTTTATGTATTGTCTATTATAGTGTACAAAAAAATAGGGAAATTTCAACAAAACTTTAGAAAACAGTAAAACAATGGTAACAGTTCAGCCTGGGAATTACGTAGTGATTGAGATGCATCAAGCCACCACGAAGTGGTTTTACATGGCTTGATGCCCGTAACAGGAAGCCGAAGGCTGAACTGTTACAAACAATGCAATCTGTCTAAAGTCAAACATTGACATATTTTGTGCCAAATTTTATGAATAGGGCAAGAATCCCCGCGACTTTAGTCGTGGGATGAACTGCTCGCATATGTTAATTAAGATTCAAATAATAATATTGAAAATACTGTACATAACAATCTGCATATGTTATTATCTGCATAACGAGGTGATATATGGAAGTGTCGAGGATACGTATATTCCATACGATATCATATTGTATGGTGTGTGAAATACAGACATAAAATAATTTCAGAAGAAATA
>CAJUAE010000108.1 GCA_910583965.1 uncultured Lachnospiraceae bacterium | reverse complement strand
CTGAGGAAGCGGATACGCTGGAAACGTTATCAATGACCGACGAGATGAGTATGACAGAAGAAATGTCAATGACAGAAGGAATGTCAACGACAGAAGAACCAAGCACTCTGGAAACATCAACAACAGAAGAATCAAGTACATTAGAAACAACGACAATGGAAGGGTCAGAAGCACTGGAAACATCAGAGATTTCGGAAACGTTAGATGTGGAAGAAACTGAAGATATCATTGAAGTTATAGAGACCCTTGAGATGGACACAGATAGTTCAGAGACAGAAACTGCCAGTACAGAGGAAGAAACAACAGAACCAGAGATTACTCCGTTGCCAGATTACAAAAAGCTGCTTTATGTTGAATCGGAATTGACATACTATTATTATGAAAATGCAAAAGATATCTTTGTGAAATTAAAAGGATGTGAAATACCAGAAGATAGAGTTAGGGTTGACTTTTATATTGATGAAACACTCTTTAAAGCAATAAAAGATGAAGATGACTATTATCGTATTTCTCTGCAAGATAAGAATATTTCAATAGGATCACATACATTAACGGTCAAGCTGATAGATTCACTGACATCAGAACCTGTTAACGAACTGGTAAGTAAAAAGTTTGAGTTTAGAACAGAAGCTGCAAATATATTTTTAGAAGCAGATAAATATTATATTTCTACAACGGAGGATACAATAGAGGTAACTCTTTATAATCCAGAGGAGGATAATATCAAATCTGTTCAGATTATTGCGCCAAATGGAGATATTGTTGCACGTTCTGAACAAATTAGTTCAGAAGTACCTCAGAATGAAGATCCTCGTTATTCGGGTATCGGAAATGGGTATAAGTATGAAGGAAACATTTTATATAAGACGACATGGGTTTTACCTATAGAAAAGAATGCACTTGAAATAGGCAACTATGATATTCGCCTGATACTGAAAGATAATTCTGATATGCTGTTAGGCAATGTTATAGAGGTTTCTTCAAAAGCAGTTGTTACGAAATGTGTATTGGGCACAGACTATGATAATACAAGTGGTTTTGTATATCTATATATTCAAGGCTCTGGTTTTGATCCATTGGATATACAATTTGACTTTAAAGATAAGATAACTTCAGCGCCTTTATCAACACAGCGAATCGATTATAAAACAGTACAGTCTGGTTATATTGTAAAGTTCCGAAAGGAAGGAGGCTGGGAAAAAGCAGGAAAGGAAATTATAGTAACTATCTCCAAAAAATCAGGAAATATTGATTTTACACAGACTAAGTTTGAGGCATTGTTAGAAAGCGGTATTTATTATGCAGAGTATAATAATGTATTGAATGCTGTGGAAGTGGGTGTTACAGTAGACCTAAATGGAAAAGCAGTAAAGTTTAGTATTGTCGAGAGTGAAGATGCTACAGAAGAATTGGAGGTCACACGAAAGGGGTTGACAGAGAGCATAGAATATCTTACTCCGAAGGGCGCGTTAAAAGAAGGAAAATATTTTGTGAGGTTAAAAGAAACAGGAGGGGTTACATATCATAAAGAGTTTACTGTCAGTCAGAAAGCAACTGCTACAGAGTATTGGGACGCTCCCACAGTAATCTCAAAGAATGCAGAAAGACATGATTTTTATTACTATGATACAGAAGCTGGAATCAGCAATGATACATTAAAGGCATCAATAGACGGATACAGTGGAGAAGTAGCTGTCTATGCAAGTGAGTGGCATCGAGAAGATGGTGCAAAAGGAACACGCATTCAGGTATGGATTCCTACACAAAAGTTATCACTTGGAAGCCACACTGTAAGAATTATAAGAGATGGCAAATCATATACTTCTCATACATTTGAAGTGATTGCATCTAATTACGGAAAATTTGTTCTTGATACCTACGCGCTTTCTTGGATTGATGATAACACAATACAAGTTTATATAAAAACGCCAAACTGCGCAGAGAGCGATGACTTTGATATTAAATTGACCGAAATTAATGGTGGAGAAGTGACAGGAATCAGCACAGTGGTGACAGAAAGATATACAGATAGTGTCTTTATGAATATTACAGGGCTGGATAGAAATAAGGCATTTAAAGACTACTATATACTGATGACACATAAAGAATTAGGTCATCCGTATAAGATGTCCAACCTCAATAAAGAGTACTATAGTGACACTAAAGGTGAAAGAAAGTCTATATCTTCTAACAAAGGCCTTCCAGTATTAGCAAACAATCGCGTAATTGGTATTAATATTCAAAATTTGGCCTTGCCTGCAACCTTGACAATCTATGCGACAGAAAATACAGATGTGATTGATAGAATTACGATTCCTTCTACAACCGAGGGCAATTTTTATTATTTTACAAAAGAATTTTATGACAGCCTAGAAAAGAAGGACCGACTGTATGATATGACTGTCACTGATTATGGTGAGAACTGGGGAAGATCTTATGCAAGGATTAATCTTGGCTACAAAGAAGAAGAAACAGTTAATGATTTTGACTTGCAAATAATCACAGATACGTTGTATGTTGATGGAGCAGAAAGTGGAAAATCAACAGTGATTACAGTGTCAGGAAACAAGCAGAAACCCGTATTTGAAGTTTCTAATGATGATATCGTAGAATTGGAAGATTATATAGAAACTTCTGAGGTAACGGGAGTGCAGACAACAGACCCTAACAAAAGGCGAGTTATTGCCAAAACTACAGGAACAACATTTATTACAGTTATTGCAGACGGTGTGAAAAAGAGTGTATTTGTCACAGTTACTAGAAATACCTCTGGCATTACGATAAATACATCTGATCGACATATGAAAGTTGGGGATTCTTTTGAGGCAGAGGCGTTTATTCAGCCGTCAAGTGCAGATGATCCGACGCAGATTATAAGTTTTACATCATCAGATAATAATATATTATACGTGAAAAAATTAACAGACAGAACAGCAAGAGTTACCGCATTGAAAGCAGGAACGGCTATGTTGCGTGCTACATTAAAGGGAACTCCTTATACTGTGGCAGTGACAATTTCCATTACAGATTCTTTTCCTCTGTATGACAAAAAGGAAATTAAAATTAAGGAAGTAGGAATTGTCAGCTATATTGAGAATGTTGATCGCGCATTATCCTACTGTAAATTGCCAAAAGGTTGGGAGTGGAACAACGGTGATCTTATCTTAACTGCAAGCGACGAGCTGCAATATTGTTGGGCAACTTATACGGAGGAGGGATACCAGCCGTTTTCTGCGAGATTACCAGTGGCTGCTACGCGCATTGTCGGTATTGATATAACAGGTAAGAAATTGATTAATCAGGGACAGAAAGAGACCTATCAAATTACCTATCAGTGTATTGGAGCAGATATTAATACCTCCAAGTTCAAGGAACGGCTCACTACAAACTGTGTTAGGACATCCGAGGAAAATATAGCTGCTGTGGAAACTTTAGAGTGGGATAATCTTGTGATTGCAGCGATGGACAAAACAAGTGGGGGAACAGCTAATTTTTCATTGACATTGGCGATTGATCAAGGAACAAGTCAGGGAGCTGATCTGTTTGTAAAAGATTTTAGCGTTGAAGTTCCACTAACAGATTGTGTCAATAATGTAAAAGTAAAACCTGTAAAACTAGGGAATGAAAAGTTTACATATGTAGAAACACAAGATCGAATGGAAGTTGACCAAAAGGACGTTCGAGACGCAAAAAATAAATACTCTATAAAACTTGAAGCGGAGGCCACCATCAATGGAAAACTTGCACCCAATATAAAGTTTGATTGGGAGTCAAGTGATAAGACTGTGGCAACAGTTGCAGTAAATGACAATAATGAAGTGATTCTCACTGTGAAAAAAGAAGGAACTGTAGAAATTACTGCAAAGGCAAAGGACAAAGGAGAGTGCACAGGAACTCTGCGCGTAAATATTATGGATTATGCGCCGATTCTTGAGACATCGAGTGTCACAATCAATAAGTATTATATTTATGGAACTAAACTTGGGTTGCAGGAGCAGAATGGAAATAAGATTGTATCTGTCAATGTGTTAGAAAAGGAAGGGGATCAGGATAGAAGTTCCTTAAACTTTTCTGTAAGCGCGCCGATAGAAGGTATTTCTACTTTAAGATTAAAATCGGGGGCACCAGTTTTATCAGCTTCAAGAAAAATAGTCTCTAACTGCAAATTAGAGGTTGTCACAGAAAAAGGAAAGTATCCATATTCATTAAAAGTGACAACAGACGTTACAAAACCTTCAGCGACATTAAAGCTAAAGACAAAGGCGAATCTGTTTTATAAGGATGCGGAAGCTGTCTATACAATATCGAGCAAATATGATATTCAGTCGATAGAGATTCCAGAAGTGGATGGTATTGGCTTTAATGGAAGTTATCATCGCAGTAATGGTACAATTACTTTTCAAGCGAAAGGCCTTGACAGCAGTACAGTTAGTCAGTTTTCTTCCAAGTCAGTGAAGAAGGTACAATTTAATATTACATTTGCAGATTATACACAGCCGCAGTCGATGGAACTTACAATTGCGACAGAAAATAAAAAGCCATCCTTGAGTTTAACTGGAATGGTAGTTTGTCCAGGAATTTCATCAGGGGTGATTAATGTGATTAATTCCAAGACAAAAGAGCAAATTCCCTTGGATAACACAATGACACTTGCGGTTACAAAACCGCAAAATAGTGGTATTAATCTAACGATTAATAGAAATGGCAGTGCATCTGTAGATTATCTTGGCGCAAAAAATGTATCTTACACTACAGAACTAAAAAGCTCTAATTGGACACAGGCGGTCAATCCAAAAGGAAAGATTACTTATGTAACATCTCCTGATAAGTTGTCGCTATCACTTGGCAGTAAGCAATTAACCTTGAATATGGCTACAAACATTACTGCAAATGGAATGAATACAATTCCTATTTCTGTAAATGGAAGTGATATTGCAATAACAAAGTTGACTTATGGAGGCTCAGCGGCAAAACTAATTGATACCGATAAATATCTTGCATGCGATTTTAGACCTTCTAGTCAAGGGATTCGGAGTATTAGCCTAGGATTGAATGCAGGAAAGCGTGGAACTGTCAAGGCAGGAACTTATAAATTGGATTTGTTTGCGACCATAAGGCTATTGGAACAAGAGATAACGATTAAGAAGGCAACGCTGACAATTAAATTAACAGAGGCAGACAAGGCAAAGATAACACTTGCATCACCTAAAGGAAAGATTAACTTAGTAGATAGAGAAAATACATCTGTAATATATACCCCGAAAGTTTCGGGAATTGATTCAACTGTTAGAAGTGTAAGTGTGGAAGGAGAAAATGCAGAGTATTTTACGGCTTCTTTAAATGCAGACAATAAAGTGGAAGTGAAACTTAAGACTGGAAAAGCGATGTCCTCAAAGCAATCATATCCTATAACAATTCAATCTGTGTTACAAAATGGATATAAAATTTCATCTACTGTGAAAATCAAACCTGTCAATACACTACCTAAGATTGTATTGACTCCTGCGAAGTGTAGCTTATACCGAAACAATTCAAATAAGTATACGGTTTCTGTATCATTGAAAAATAGTAACATTGATATAGATAATATTACAGGAATTAAAATTGATCCAAGTAATAAGAAGAATGCGAATAGCTTTTTGCTAGTTAATAATATTAGCAAGAATGGTACAGTAAGCTTTAATCTGGCGGGTGACAGAACCCAGATAAAAAAAGGACAATACAAGGTAAAGTGTCTGGTTTCCTTCCGAGATGCAGATCCAGAGGCAAAACCTGCTACGGTGAATATGACAATCACTGTAAAATAAATATGGTTATAATTGCATAAAATGTATAAATATTAGAAACAGTACATTGAATTTGTGCTGTTTCTAATATTTTGTCATAAAAATCGGAAAAAGACTTGAAATTAACTGAAAATATAGTAAAATAATAGTATATATGTAAACCGTTTAAATACAATATTTATGTAAATGAAATGATTTGGTAGACAGAAAGGAAGATAGAATGGCGGAAATAATATGGACTGTTGAGGGCAGGCGGTTTCGGAACGCAGAAGAATATCAAGCGGCGCTTAGGGACAAAGAACTCATCGATTCCATTACCGGCAGTCTGAAATTGGATAATCCAAAAGATGTTGAGATATTATATCACAAACTGAAAGAAGGACACTATATCTTTGAATCGATTGTGGGTAGACAGTTTGATGATAATATTTATGAGTTGTACCAGCGAATCAAACAGAAAGAAGTACAGGCAAAGGAAAAAAAGATTGCACGAAAGGAAAAGCGGAAACAACAAATTACAAATCTCGAAAAAATGGTAATATCGTCAAAAAAACAACAAAAATTAGAAAGCAAGACAAAGCTGGAAGATTTTGACAAGGATATGCAAGAGCAAATTATAGAGATACTCAAGAAAAAAGAAAGAAAACGAAAAATTTTGATGGCAGTTTGTGTATTTTTATGTATTATCAGTTTTGGATATTTGGGTGCATATTATCAGGTATCTGCTAAAAGTGCAAGGGAATTTGAGGAACTTTCGGCATTGAAGAAGGCAGGCGCATGGGCGGTAAATCCTGGCAATAAAAAAGTTGAGGTGCATCTTACTGACAAGGATACCCCAATACCAGATATTTTACCAGAATATAAAAAAATACATCAGAAGAATCAAAAGCTAATTGGATGGGTCAAAATTGACGATACAATAATTGATTACCCTGTAATGCAGACAGTGAACAATGAGTATTATCTCGATCATAACTTTAATCAAGAGGAAGATCGAAATGGTTGTATTTTTATGGATTATCAATGTGATGTCATAAAGGGATGCGATAATATGATTCTATATGGACATCATATGAAATCAGGAAAGATGTTTGGGACATTAAATAAGTACAGCGAGGAATCTTATTATGAAGAACACCCAATTATACAGTTTGACACAATTTATGAGAAGGGTAAATATCAGGTGATGTATGTATTTCGTTCAAAAGTATATTCGGAGGAGGATGTAACTTTTAAATATTATCAATTTATCAATGCCGCTTCCGAGATGGAGTTTAATTCTTATTTAAATGAGATGGCCGCCTTGTCTTTATATGATACAGGAGTTGTTGCCAGTTATGGAGATAAGCTTCTAACACTTTCAACCTGCGATTACCAGGAGAAGAAAGGGAGGTTTGTCGTAGTAGCGAAAAAGATTGGCTAGAAGTTTAGAAGATGGATACACCAGAAACATTATCGAATGAAAGACTTTTGAATAAAGAGAAATATTAGAAAGAAAGGGCAGAGGTATTATAGAATTTCTTGAAGAAATTGGAGAATCTTTTCAAGGATTTCACACAAGAAAAACGTAAGAAACAGCGTTTTCATTTCTATTTGAGCCGACAAAGGTGGTATGGAGGATTATTATGGAACAGATAAATTTAGGAGTACTGCGTTGTTTGCATAAGACAGCAACAAGAGCAGAAAATATAGAAGGATTTGAATAAACAATAGAATTTAATCAAAAGCAATGAATTAGAGAATTGGAGGGATTGATAGCAATATGAGAGGGAGTCAAATATTTATTATGAAATATAGATTGGAGGCACAAATTATATGTATAAATAAATGATAGGTCAATAAGAGGGAATAAAAATAATTAAAGCGGGGAGAAACAACATGGCAAAGAGTAAAAAGAAAAAGAACTTTAAGCTAAGAAGGAGAGTAAAGCGAACAATCGCAGCACTCACAATGGTTATGGCGATTGTTGTGGCTGCAATACCAGTCGAGAATTATGGTACAATGCAGGCATCGGGGGTAGATAACGAAAACTTAAAAGATAATGCGGAGAATTACTTATGGGAGGACCAGAAGTTATCAAAATTGAATAATCCTTTGTATAATAAAAATGATTTTGAAGATAAATATATTAGCAATGATGAAAAAACAGCGCAACATATTGAAGGTGATAGGTTTATTGATGCATATAAGATTAATGTTTTAGGGAATGACGCAATGATTTCAAAAAGCGTTTTTGAAACTGACATAGAGAAATTTGATATTTATGAAGAAGAATACTATGACTATGTCAAAATGGATTCGGATTATTTAGATGCAATATATAAAACATTTGATAATGAAACATATGAACTTAAATATGAAGATGATTCTGATAACAGTACATATAAACAATGGGATCAGACAATAACCAATCCAGATAGTTCAACAACAAAGCTTGTATTTGAAGAAATTACTGTTATAAGGGTAGATATGGATACTACACCAATTGGAAGTATTAAAAATCAGGTTAACAGTAATACTGATATTTATGGTACAACTCCTAGTATTAAGGATAAGAATAAATACAATGAAGTAAATAATACAACTCCAGATGTGGAAAAAATTTTTACAGATTTTGCTCCGAATATATTAAAAGAGCATATAGATAAATTAGCAAAATACAATAGAGACATGAAGGATTTAACGGATGCTTTAGATAGGATTCTTGCAAAAGGAAATAATGTTACCAAACAAGATGAGACAGACTGGAATAATACAAAGACAAATATTGAAAACTTAAATAAAACAAATATCGAAGCATATAGGACTGTATCAGCTGAGTTTTCAAGTATTCGAGCAGATGAAGCGTCAGTTGATGAGGATAAAAATACGCTTCAAGATCTTATTGATTATACAATCTGCCAGAGAATGAGCAGTGGTAATAATAATTTGAAAAAGTATGCATTGAAGCGTCTTACAACACCTACAGATACAATTGTTTATGTGCCTATAAATATTAGTGGTCAAGGTCCAGATGGTAATTGGGTAAATGACATATCAGGATATTTAGCAGGTGGTAAGGCTACCATAAAAGGTATCAAAACGGATGCATTTAATCCAAAAGATGGAGTACATACTGAAGATAATGATGGAGAAATAGGGACATTGACTATCCCTTCATCAGTACAGTTTATTGGTAGAAGATCATTTGCCAATTCTAATTATCTGAAAAATGTAACCATTGATGATAGTAATTGTAAGATTTTAGGTGATGAAGCCTTTTCGGGATGTGTACATCTTGAATCAATTCAATTTACAAGCGGCAATTCAAAGCTCGAAACAATTGGGCGTGTGGCATTTTATAATACCTCATTAAAGAATATTGTATTTCCTGAATACGTGAATAAGATTGGTGCAGGATGCCTTTTCCTTTCAGGTATTGCAGAGATGACAATGGGAGGTCTTAGAAATGGTACATTAGAAATTGAACCATATGCTTTTTTTGGCTGTGATAAGTTGAATAAAGTAAATTTTGCGGGCGAAAGTACAGATTTTAAGATTGGAGAGGCAGCATTTGCATTGACAGCGGACCAGGATGGAGGAGCGCTTACTGATTTTGCTTTTCCCTCCTATATGAATCGAATAAAGCAAGAGAATACTGAGTCAGAAAATAATAATAATTATATTCTTGCTGGTAGAGAAAACCTTAAAACAGTAGTGCTTCCAGGAAGACTTGGAAATGGTGTTAATGGAGATGCGACAATTGTTCCTAATGAAACATTTGCAGGCTGTAAGAATCTGGAATGTGTGGAATTTCCAGATGGTGCTTATAATGCAACTTATAATTCGGAAAATCTGTTTGCAGGTGTAGTGAATAACAAATTTTATGTAAGGGGTCCTGAGTCAGGTGCAAGCAGTGGCTCTATTGCCTCTCCTAGAAAATGTACATGGAATGCAGTGCCGGGATATTTCATGGAGGATGGCAAACCGGGTGTTGTACCATATGTATATATGGGTGCAGACGGTAAGGAACATATGGAAATTGGTGTTGGCGAGGAAAGTCGTGATGACTATATTGCAACCATTGATATTATTGATGCAAATGCAAAGACAGCCAGTTTATCGGGTTATACAGAGAATCATCCAACAGGATTTCCACTTGCAGTAGTAGTACCAGAGACCGTTGGCGGCTATACAATTATAGAAATTGCAGATGGATGTTTTAAAGATGTAAGTAATATTATTTATAAAGTACAGATTGCAGATGGGACTGTACAGAGGATTAATTCGAATGCTTTTCGGAATTGTGCAGGGTTGCAGTGGGTAGAGCTTGGCGATTCCGTAAGTTTTATCGGTGCAAATGCTTTTGAAGGATGCAAGAGCCTTGAGAATGTATTTTTTAGTCAGACACAGACAGCACTTTTTGGAGATGAAGATACTTATTGGAAAGATGCGCTTACAATTGAGAATAATGCATTTAAGACAGGTTCAGATTTTCTTATATTCCACGGCGCAGTGCATCCAGAATACGCACCATTTAAGCTCGCAATGAGTGAGGAAGGCAAATCAATGACTGGTTCTGGTCTTCAGATTTGCTATAAGACAGATGCACCTACAAATCTCACAATACTGCGGGATAGTACGATGGGAGCAACACTGATTGATTATCCACATTATGAGGAAATCGATACAATTAATAAAGACTTAATTCAAATGTGGGCAAAGGGTGATAGCGTATATAGTATTACAGATAAGTTTGAAGAATGGAATGAATTGCGAAATACCGCAGACCCAGATTATGCAGAAAGACCTTATAATAAATATAAAAATTTTAGTGAGGA
Source organism: uncultured Lachnospiraceae bacterium (assembly GCA_910583965.1). GTDB lineage: Bacteria > Bacillota > Clostridia > Lachnospirales > Lachnospiraceae > COE1. The sequence goes on along the minus strand of CAJUAE010000108.1, from coordinate 335 downwards.
AGATATTCCACTCTATACGCTTTTTATGACAATACCAAAAGGAGTCGATAGTATTGATGCAAAGGCATACTATAATAATCCAGTCAATTCAAGTGATTTGGCATATTTGACCAGAAAATATACACCACAGACCAAAATGAGTAACGGTAAAGAGATTGAAATTGGCATTAAGGGAGAAACGGGTGCTTTAGAAAGAGAAATCAATCAAGTAAGAGAAGACTTAACTAAATATAATGATGTAAAGAGTGTATACTCTAAGGATGACTATATTTCGGCAAGTGATTTGGATGAATTTGGTCAGAAAGCTGGATTATTTAGTGGATTTTTGGCAGAGT
>CAJUAE010000107.1 GCA_910583965.1 uncultured Lachnospiraceae bacterium | reverse complement strand
TCCTCTTGCAAGCAAGCTTGCATCGGATTTCTTGACCTTTTGACCCTGGTATCATCATATACTTGCTGCATGGTGTCAAATCCAGCACGAAATTGCCTGCTTTGTGACATTTGTTGTGCATCCATTATTGCAATCCACACGAACTCCCATCTTCCCACTTTGGCGGAATCTCAAATCAAGAGGAAAAATACCTGTCTTTGGTGTTTTCGGCATGAAACTTAATACTTCTTTGCAAAGCAGCCTTTACTAGATGTACTTTTCACGCGAAGTGTTTATAAAAGCGTAAGCGAATTAAAGAAGCACATTTTTTAGCAATTCAATTAGATAGTTTGAGTAATAAAGTGTTGTCAAAAAATGACTTCTTTCTACCTGCTGCAAAATCCACGTATTCAAATTCATTATATCAAACACCCCAATAAGCAAAAAGCAGAGCCAAACTATAAAAACCGCTTCTATAAAACCTAACACCGCACCAGCTAGCTTGTCCGCTAATTTGCCAACCGGAATTGCCCGAACCAGTCGAAACGTATCCATCAAAAATCTCATAAGTCTGTATATCATGCGAATTGCTAAAAGCAGGAGTAACGCCATTATCACTTTTACATAACTTTTTTGAAGAAAACTTCCAATGCCTTTCGCCACAACTATCAATACAAGTATTCCCAATATGCAAGATAAAATACGTATCACGCTCTCTAAAAGTCCTCTTTTCCATCCCCATATCGTTCCTAATCCAAACACCATCACTACAACAACAAATAAAATATTGATCTCCAATCTTGTTCCCTCCAAAATATAAGGAATTGTAATGTCATTTCTAAATTTACTGACTGTCCATATAAGATCAGCCGCACAGACTCTGGAATTATTCATACTGTGCGGCTGCTTTTGCTTATTATTGTTTCAACAGAACACTTGCATCACAGCAAGTCATATACAAACATTCTATCAAATCACAATTATACTGATTGAAATTATTGAAGTTCTATTGCCTGTATTGCATCTTCTGTGACAAGCGTATACTTTTCTATATTTCCTCCTGGAACAAAACAAGTCACTCTATCTTTGAAAATTCCTTGATATTTAAGTCTATTACTCCAGTCATAAATCAGACATTCACTGTCATTATATATGATAATTCCAGAAGAATCAAACAAAATATCTTGGTATTCCAAATCAAATGCAATTTCACTTACTTTTTTGCCTTTGGTATCATAGATTTCTATGCGATAAGTCGTTCCTGCTGCTGTGTTATAATATACAAGCCCTACATGGTTTTCATCATAAAATATGCTTTGTATTTCCTCAGATATCATAGTTTCCAACATACTTTCTGGCTTCTGTTTTCCCTGAAAAAATATCCATCGATTATCTGCTGCCGCAAACACAGTATCATTTGACATAAAATGCACGAATGGTATTACTGCCTCCGAATATTTATAACCACTCACAAGATTATCTGTATAATTCTGCCCTACTGCCGAGAAATTATAGAATCCAATGTTGGACACCAACTTTCCCTGTTCTGCCTTTATGTACGATACAGCCACAAGACTTCCATCACTCGAGATATCAACTGCAATCGGATATCCAGAATTACTCATTCTTGTCTTAAAATCAGCAAAGGATTCTCCTGTAGCATAATACAAATAAATTGCTGTGACAGGGGAGTCCTCCAAAACAGCCGCTACTACGCCATTGGAAGATACACAAAAATCCCTAATTGGCATTGTTGTTTCAATTGTTCCTATCGGTCCTTGTGTATCACATACATAAATCTTTCTGCCATTATAATCACCGACTGCCACTGTTTTTCCACTAGTTTTAATCATAGGATTCTGCATTTCATAAGTTTGATTCCAGATAGTTTTTCCTTTTAAATTTGTACAACTCATACCATCATTGCTATAAGTCAAAAGTGTTCCTTTGAGATGAATTGTCTTTGAATCACTTGCTCGAATCCACTCGCTTTCCCGTGTCACATTATATCCAATATATACTTTATGTTTCCAACTAATATAGGAACTAAGTGCGATAATTGCTACAAATCCTAATATTGCTAGGACCATGTACAATTTAATTTGTCTATGCCTAGCCAGCATATTATCCATTGATTTGTTTTTAATCTTGTTATTTATCGTCTCCTTCTCTTTATTTTTTTTGTTTTTTCCGCCTTTTAAAAGATATTGACTTCTGTTAAAATCCCTAATTTCTGCCATTCACATCCCTCATTTTTACTGTCTATTCAATCGGTTCAAACAGTCCAATTACATCTGCTTTTATATAACTGAATAGATACAGTATAACATTATTTTCAGGGAAGTAAAAGCTTTTGTCCATAAAGAATATTATCTGGGTTTTCAATATTGTTCCATCGGCAAATCTCATCTACACGAGAATAATCGCCATAGACATCATAACAAATCGTTTGAAGTGTATCTCCTTTGCGTACTACGTAATATTGCGGTACGGAATCCTGTGTTGACTCTGACTGTTGCGCAGGTGTTTCTTGTGACGATTGCTCTTGTATGAGGTTTTCTTGTGATGATTGCTCTTGTGCGGACTGCTCAATGACAATGTCCTGTGTCGGTGTTTCTTGTACTGATGGTTGTATGATAATATCTTGTTCCGGTTGTGTAATCGTCATCTGTTCTTGTATAGATTCCTGCTCAGCGATATCTTGCGTTGAAGATGCCTCCTGATTTGCAACTATATTTTGTGTCTGCTCTTTCTCTCCAGAAGCATCTGCGTTGTTTTCTTCTGCCATCTCTTTCTCTGGTTTTATGTTTCCTACTGGAATGGTCTGTTGCATTGTAGGTACTGCCTGTGTTGTGTCTGTCTCAATCGCATTATTATGAAACGCGGAATTTTTTGTAATAAATGCAATACAGTAATCGATACTCGCCTGCATATGCTGCATTTTATTATAATTGTTTATAGAAATAATACCATACACCATAACACATACAACAAACCCCAAGCATAAAAGGTTCATAACATTCCACATAAAGCCGACTTTTGCCTCCTCGCGATTATACGACTGTGCAATTCTGCTAAGGTGTGCAGCATCATTTCTATGATTTCTGCTCTGTGCATCATGTTCTGTTGGAGATAAAATTACTTTGCTTATACCATTTTGTTTACTGTTATTCCACTCAACAAGATAGTTTTGCATCTCCTCATTCTGATCATAATATATGTAAAAATCATCTAGTATTACCTTTGTGCTGCGCAATGTCAGTTCCAGACGTAATCCTTGGTCTTTGTTCTGGCTTGCGTTTGCAGTGCCAATATAGGTGCATGAAGGAAAATATGTATTATTTAATTGCTGAATTTTATCTTTGTTTCCATCTAAGATTGCTGCGCCAGAGATTACAATTCGATATCTACCGCTTTCTTCCAAAACTTTTCCATACAGCGCAATGTTGGATGACACATTTGTTTCAATCTGGTAGTCAGCACTTTTTTGCAAATCGTTCTCTACAATTTTCTTGTTGGAAATAATCTTTTTAATAAACGTATGTACGTAGTCTTCCAGATATAGAATATAGATTCCTTCTGGCACCCCTATCGTTCGTGTATTTACTGGAATAGAAACAGTTCTGTTTCCTGACATGGCTCTAGTTGCGCCACTCCATGTTTCATTTCCTAAATCCTGATGTAGTTCTTGAAGCCTCGTATTGAAGAGTACATTTGATTGTTTGTCCATAATGCATTACCTTTGTAATGAACTTTATGTTCCAATTACTTTCCTTTCATGTATGATTCTATGGTCGAACTAGTCCTTTAGAAAAATCAAAAACCAGTCCGCCTTAACCATATCATAGCACTCGCAACGTAAGGATTCTGTCGAAATGTGCTGTCAATAAAAAAATTAAAAACCATCCACAATATTGTTGCAGATGGCTTTTAACTTTTTATTAAGTGTATTTATTCATTGTAAAACCGATACACTGTTGTTGTTTTATAAGGTCTGTCTGGTCCATAAATCACATTTTGAAATTGCGGCTGGTTTATGGCATCTGGAAAACATTGTGTCTCTAAGCAAAGTCCACTGCGTTTTCCATAGGAAGCATCGCCCTTTCCTGTCTGTGGAGTAATACAGTTTCCAGCGTAGAACTGCAAGCCAGGTTGGTCTGTGTAAACGTCCATTTTTCTGCCTGTAGTGGGTTCTTCTACAGAAGCTACCTTTTGAAGACAGCCATCAAATCCGTCAAGCGCGAAATTATGATCATAACCCTGACCATATTTTAACTGAACATCATCCACATCAATTTCATCGCCAATTGTTTTCATCGTTCTAAAATCAAATGGTGTACCTGTTACATCTACAAGTTCTCCTGTAGGAATCAAGCGCTCAAAAACCGGCGTATATTTTGACGAATTAATACAAAGTCTGTGTGACTCAATACTTCCTGACTGATGTCCGGCCAGATTGAAATATGTATGATTTGTCATATTTACTAAGGTCTTTTTATCACTTGTCACTTCATATTGTATTTTAAGTTCATTATCCTCTGTGACAGTGTAAGCAACTTGTACCTTTTTGTTACCTGGAAATCCCATAGAACCATCTGTATCTGTAAGTGAAAATACAACACTATTGTCCTTTAACTCTGCATTCCAGATTCTCTTGTGATATCCTTTATCATCATCGCTGTGAAGATTGTTGGTGCCATCGTTTACTGCAAGCTGATATGTTTCCCCATCAATAGTAAATCTCGCATTATCAATACGATTTGCGCTTGGTCCAATCGTCGATCCAAAGAAGCAACCATTTGTCAAATATCCATCAATGTTATCATATCCAAGCACAACATCCGCGATATTTCCCGCCTTATCAGGCACGAAAAGGTTGACAAGAATTGCCCCGAAGTTTGTCACTTCCGCAGCGAAGCCTTTATCATTTTTAATAGAATAAAGACTAACTTCTGTTCCATCTGGTGTTTTTCCAAAGATTTTTTGTGTGATTGTCATTCATTTTCCCTCTTTCCTTTTGTTTATTATTTTTCTAAAGTTCTGTTCTACCCTCAAGTGCACGCAGCAATGTCATCTCATCAATACATTCTAAATCACCACCTACAGGTACACCGCTTGCAATGCGCGTCACTTTGACACCGGTTGGCTTGATTAGTTTTGAGATATATATTGCTGTCGTCTCTCCTTCAAGGCTCGAATTAGTCGCTATAATAACTTCCTCCACTTCTCCTTCGAGACGCTTCACAAGTTCCCTAAGCTTAATGTCATTTGGCCCAATTCCAAGCATGGGAGAAATCGCCCCATGTAATACATGATAGACACCAAGATATTTCCCTGTCTTCTCGTATGCAGCCAAATCCCTGATATTCTCCACAACCATAATCGTTCCATGGTCGCGTTTTGGATTTGCACAAATTGGACAAACTTCCTTATCTGCAAGTGTACAACAAGTATTACAATAGTGAATATTTTTTCGTGCATCTACCATAATTTGTGCAAAACGCTCCACATGTTCCGGTGGCATATTGATTACATGCAGCGCAAGTCTTTGCGCAGACTTGTTTCCCACACCCGGAAGTTTTGCAAATTGTTCAATTAACTGATTGATATATCCGCTGTAAAGTTCCATCAGAAAGGTAATCCTCCCCCAAGTCCACCTAAGCCACCTGCCATTTTACCCATCAGTTCATTATTTGCTTCCTCCGCTTGACGCAGCGCCTCATTTGCCGCTGCCATAATCAAGTCCTGCAGAGTCTCTATATCCTCTGGATCCACTGCTTCTTCGGAAAGTGTCACTTTCACAATCTCTTTTTTGCCAGTCACAACAACTTCGACAACTCCGCCACCTGCCTTTGCAGAAAACTCTTTTGTCTCAAGCTCTTTCTGTCCTTCCTCCATCTGCCGTTGCATACGTTGCGCCTGTTTCATCAAATTATTCATGTTTCCAGGTATACCCCCTGAAAATCCACCTCTTTTTGCCATTGCTTTATGCTCCTTTTCTTTTTTTCTCTTATTCGTCCTCAATCTCTATGTCCATATCGATCACTTTTGCAAGGTCAATATAGCTCTCATCGAACCGCCCTCCAGTCGGTAGCCCCTGCACCTGCACAGATACCTGCTTTTGTATAAAATTAGATATCATATCTTCAACATATTTATGATTTTCCTCTTTGCTCAGATAATCAAATGCCACCCCATCTTCCACCACAATAGCAAGTTGATTATCACCGCCCAGACTTAATCGTGCATTCTTTAAGTGCGTTTTTAGCGGCTGTCCTGTCTTTGACACAATTCCACGCCATCCACCTACAATCTGTCGAATATCTTCTGAAATTGCTTTAGGCATCACTGGCTTAACTGGCGCTGCCACTGGCTCTTGTGTTAATTGTAACGCAACTGGCGCTGTCTGTACAACACCTTTTTCAATTTTTTTCTCCAAATCTTTCAGGCGTGCTATAACAGCGTCATTTGTCGTCTCCATCGCAGGTTTACACAGTTTAATCAAAGTCATTTCTATTAAAATACGTTTCTGTGTAGCATATTTAATCTGACCAGAAAGTTCGGAAAAAATACGAATCTGACGCATAATTTCCTCAATGTCCATCGTGTCTGTCTCTGTTTTTAAGCGCGCAAGATTCTCACTGGATATATCTATGACATCCTCAATATCATGATCGGAAGTCTTTGCAAGTAATAAATTGCGCAAATACCAAGTAATATCTGTGACAAACTGCGTCAGTTCCCTTCCTTGCATAACGACTTCCTCAAGAAGTGCAATGCAGCCTGTGACATCACGTACTTGTATTAGTTCTAGCAATCGTGCAAACACTTCTGTATCAACTGCTCCTAACACATCAAGAACTTTGTCGTAAGTCAGTTCCTCTCCAAAGTGAAATGCAATGCACTGATCTAAGAGACTTAAAGCGTCACGCATAGAACCATCGGCAGTCTTTGCAATGTACTTTAATGCACGTTCTTCAACCTGCACTTGTTCTTGTGCCATTAAATCACGCAGGCGGTCCGCAATTGTCTCTATCGTAATTCGTTTGAAATCATAACGCTGACAGCGCGAAAGTATAGTTATTGGAATTTTATGCACTTCGGTGGTTGCCAAAATAAAAATCACATACGAGGGTGGTTCCTCCAAAGTTTTTAGCAGTGCATTGAAAGCTCCTATGGAAAGCATATGCACCTCATCAATAATATAAACCTTATATTTACCTTCAACTGGAGAATAAGATACTTCGTCAATGATTTCTCGAATATTGTCCACGCCGTTATTAGATGCAGCATCAATCTCAATCACATTCACACTGGCGCCTGAGGCAATTGTCTGACAACTTCTGCATTGCCCACACGGACTGCCATCAACAGGGTTTTCGCAATTTACAGACTTGGCAAAGAGTTTTGCAATTGTCGTCTTACCTGTTCCGCGCGTACCTGTAAAAAGATAGGCATGTCCGATGCGATCCGCCTTAATCTGGTTTCGGAGCGTTGTGACAATATGGTCTTGTCCCTTGACATCCTCAAAAATGTCAGGTCGGAATTTTCTATATAATGCAGTGTATGACATGATTTCCTCCTCGCACTTATGGTCTCTGTCCCATTCCGCCTTCCAACGTCAATGTTTCACCTGTCATATATTTAAAATCTGGAGAAGCAAGCTGTACACATACACGACCAATTTCAAGTTCTGCGTCACCGTAATGTCCAGCAGGCGGCATCTTTACATTTTCCTTAAAAGCATCTGGATACGCTTTTTCAAACTGTTCAAGCTGTGCTGTCCATGCAAGAGGACAAACAATGTTGACATTGATGCCATCTTTCGCCCACTCTGTAGCAGCCACACGTGTCAATCCGCGAATCCCTTCTTTTGCTGCAGCGTAGGCGCACTGTCCAAAATTCCCAAACAATCCAGCACCCGACGCAAAATTAATAACAGAACCTCTTGCTTTCGCAAGATACGGATAACATGCCTTCATATAATAAAAAACTGCATAGAGTCCCGAATACAGCGCGAGGTTAAATTGGTCTGTGGTGTGTTCTGCTAAAGGTACACCAGAAGCAGATGCCTGTGCATTGTTAATCAGCACATCAATACTACCAAATGTATTAATTGTTTGCTGCACTACATTATTTACTACTGCTTCATTATCTGCACCAGCATTAACATCTGCCTGAACAGTCAACACCTTAATATTATACAATCGTTCAAGTTCTTCTTTTGCATCCTCGAGTTTCTTTACATTTCGTCCTGTGATGACCAGATTTGCCCCTTCTTTAGCATAGGCTGTCGCGATTCCATATCCGATCGAACCACATCTTCCATCACTTAGTATGGCTCTACCCGCACCTGTGATAATCGCTGTCTTTCCTGTCAAAAATCCCATAACTTTCATTCCCTCCTAGTCATTTGATGGTTTTATTATACCCTAAACCTTCGCAAATGCATAGTTCTATCTAAAAAAATCAATCTAAAAGTTATAATAGTTCCGCTATGCCCATTTATAGGTAGTCTGTTCATATGTTGTAACTGTTTATTTAATCTATTTGCCACTACTTGTTTTATGTTAGACGTCTGCCTTATAAAATTAAAATATACAAAGTATCTTATGTGAACAAGCTCCCAACAGCATTTTGTATATTCAATTTTTCTTGGTTTAATTGTTATTAAAAATTCTCTTGGTTTAATTATTGCAGCTCTTATAACAATGTGTTATGATGAAAATGTCATAATAGGATAAATATTTAGAAAGGAGGATTATTATGAGAATTTCTTCTATATCTTATTTGTCAAACAACAATCGGAATATGCAGCGGACTTACCGTTCCCTCTCTAGCGGAAAGCGCATTAACACCGCAGCAGATAATGCAACAGGACTTGCAATTGCCAACAAATTGAAAAATCGTGTTGGTGGCACAAATGTTGGAGTGAGTAACGCACAAACTTCTCAGAATATGCTTAATGTGGCAGACGGTGCAATTGGATCGGTCACAGACTCCTTACAACGAATCCGCGAACTGAGCATCCAAGCCTCCAATGGTCTGTACTCTAGTTCAGACAGAGGTGCGATTCAAGCAGAAATTGACCAACTCAAAGAATCGATTGGCGGCATAACCGCCCAGACCAAGTTTAATGAGATGAACGTTCTTGACGGTTCCATGGGTAGCTCACACGTAGCTTCCAACGCAGACGGCAGCGGCATGAATATTGATATGCCACAGTTTTCTCTAGAAGCACTTGGTATTGCAAACTATGATGTTACATCTGGCAATTTCGATGTGGCAGACATTGATAAGGCACTTGAAAAAGTTAGCGCCAAACGAAGTTATCTTGGTGCTGCCTACAATGGACTCGATCACAATATCGCCTACAACAAATATGCAGCCTACAATATGACTGCTGCACAGAGTCGCATTGAGGATACTAATTACGCACAAGGTTCTATGGATCTAAAAAAACAGCAGGTACTCAATACATACAGCATTATGATGCAACGCAAACTAATAAACAATGCTGACGGACAGGTAAGACAAATGTTCGGATAATTAACTAACCAAACGAGTAGGGAAAACTTCCCTACTCATTTTCGTTTTCTTTTGCCCATCCATACGCATATCTAACTGCCTTCTTCCAACCTTTTATTCGATTTTCTCGATCTGCACTTTCAATTGTAGGCTGAAAAACATAGTCATTTGTCCAGTTTTTTCTAACTGCTTCTATATCTGCCCAATATCCTACTGCAAGTCCTGCCAAATATGCAGCCCCCATTGCAGTTGTCTCCACACACCTTGGACGTATTACAGGGATATTTACAATATCAGCTTGTGTTTGCATTAAAAAATTATTAGCACTCGCACCACCATCAACCTTAAGTGAGGGAATAACAAGTTTCGCATCCATTTCCATCGCTGCCAAAACATCATTTACCTGATATGCAATGGAATCAAGCGTAGCACGAATAATATGACATTTATTTACCCCGCGTGTAATACCAACAATTGTACCTCTTGCATACTGATCCCAATAAGGCGCACCAAGACCCGTAAACGCTGGAACAACATAACAGCCATTTGTATCTGCCACTTTTTGCGCCATGTACTCTGAATCCTCTGAAGAATCAATAATCCTCAATTCATCTCGCAGCCATTGTATCGCGGCACCTGCCACAAAGATAGAACCTTCCAATGCATAGTTCACTTTCCCATCCAATCCCCAAGCAATGGTCGTCACCAGTCCATTCTCTGAAAACACTGGTTTTTCTCCTGTATTCATCAGTAGAAAACACCCAGTTCCATAAGTATTTTTTGCCTCCCCTGCATTGAAACAAGTCTGTCCAAATAAAGCCGCCTGTTGATCTCCGGCAGCCCCTGCAATTGGTATCTTTCCCCCTAGAAAAGAAGCGTCTGCCTCTCCATATACACAACTGGACGGCTTTACCTCTGGAAGCATACATTTGGGAATCTGAAGCACTTTTAAAATTTCCTCATCCCACTCCAATGTATTGATATTAAAGAGCATTGTACGAGAAGCATTAGAGTAATCTGTGACGTGTACTGCCCCTTTTGTTAGTTTCCAAATTAGCCATGTCTCCACAGTGCCAAACAATAACTCTCCTTTTTCAGCTCTTTGTCGCGCACCTGGCACCTGATCCAAAATCCATTTTACCTTTGTGGCCGAAAAATAAGCATCAATCACCAATCCTGTCTTCTTTTTAAAAATTTCAGTAAATCCTTTTTCTTTTAGAGTGTCACACTCCTCTGCTGTTCGACGACACTGCCATACAATCGCGTGATACACCGGAATTCCCGTATGCTTGTCCCATACAATAACTGTCTCACGCTGATTCGTAATTCCAATCGCTGCAATGTCCTTTGCGGAAGCTCCAATCATATTCATCGCCTCAACTGCGACTCCCAACTGACTTGCCCATATCTCATCTGCATCATGTTCCACCCAACCAGGCTTCGGAAAATATTGTGTAAATTCGCGTTGTGCCATACTACGAATCTCGCCTTTTTTATTAAACAAAATACACCTGTTGCTGGTTGTTCCTGCATCCAGTGCCATAATATATTTTTCCATATAAATCTCCATTCTTGCCAAAATCTGCGAATTTGGGCGTAAGCACAA
>CAJUAE010000106.1:8474-11233 GCA_910583965.1 uncultured Lachnospiraceae bacterium | reverse complement strand
GGGAACGGCAAAATTTTTTACACTTCTTTTACTTCTTTATCTCACATGAGCAAAGTCGCGGGGATTCTTGCCCTATTCATAAATGGATGGCGTCTCCACCACTGCCCCCATCCTGCGACGAGTTTTACCAATTTTACAATCCGTACTTTTTACACCATACAAGGTAAACTCCCCCGCTGTTGGTCTCTGTAATCCACAGACCAAGCGAATCAGGGTCGTCTTGCCTGCCTCGTTTTTTCCCACCAAACCATAGATAGCGCCTTTTGGCACATGCATTGATAGATTGTTGAGTGCTTTGAAATCCTTATAATACTTACAAAGCCCATTTGTTGTCAAACTATAATCCACATTTTTCACTCCTTTTCAGACTTTATTATAAGAACATGATAAAATATGGATTTCAAGAAATTGGTAAAGAAATTCGTAAAGATTTGGTAAAGATACTAAGTCACACATTTAATTTAACCGAAATCCAATCCCCCAAACGGACTCAATACTTTCCTTACTATTTATTTCCAAAAGTTTCTTTCTAAGATTGCTAATATGCTGTTTCAAAGAACTATCTGTACAGTCTGGTGTATCTTCACAAATTCTATCAAGAATCGCCGTCTTCGATAAAATCTGTTGCTTATTTTGCATTAACAACCGCAAAATCGCAAATTCTGTCCTTGTCAAATGGACTATAATATTGTGGCAATCTTTGGTAGAAAAATCAAATCCAGTCTTTTTCTCAAACTGTTATCCGCCAGCAAATACTATGCCTCTGTACCAGAGTATGCACGACAAGTCTGATACCCTTCTTTGTGTAGACATTCCTCAATAATATTTCCAATGTGCACATCATCTTCTATAATCGCAATCATTTTCACAACTTCACTACTTTCCGGTCATAAGTCATAATACCATTGATTTCTTCCTCAATATCTGTCAACTGTGTATAGACAGATGCACACAAGCCTTCCTTTTTCAATTCCTGTACCCGCTTATCCAATTCATTGTATGCAGATTTTAATGCTTCTTTATTCCCTTGACTTCCATAGCCAAAAAAACGGTCAGAATATGTGTGGTCTGCAATAGCAAGAGAAATCCCGCCAAATTCTGATATAACATATGGTTTTATGCCCTTCTTTACTACAAGTTCAAAGAAATAGATATGCTCACTCTTAAAATCGCCTGCATCTTGGTCAAACCAACCGCTATGCGCATCAATTAGGCGTGTGTTGTCCACCGCTCGCACCATATCAGTATTTTCTTTTGCATCAAACTGTCCCCAACCCTCGTTAAACAGTACCCAAGTACAGATAGAGGTGCAATTGTAAAGCTGTTTTATTGTCTCAATACACTCTTTTTTCCACTCCTCTCTGCCGATTTTATTCGCCCGAGAAGTATAGCTATAATCATTATCCCGCTTATGGCGCAGCGGAAACAGCACAGTGGGAATATAGCAAGTTTTTACTAAATTATAAGTAGTTCCACCATTAATCATATCCTGCCAGACAAGCATTCCAAGTCTATCGCAGTGATAATACCACCGCATTGGCTCTATTTTGCAATGCTTGCGTATCATATTAAATCCCTTTGCCTTAGCAGTCTCAATATCAAAAATCATCGCCTCGTCACTCACGGGCGTCAGCAAGCTTTCGGGATAATATCCTTGGTCAAGGATTCCTTTCTGAAAGTAAGGCAGATGGTTCAAACACAACCTTGGAACTCCTTTGCTATCTGGCTCAGCGGTAAAAAGACGCATACCAAAATAGCTCTCCACCATGTCCTCGCCATAGACAATACGAACATCATACAAAAATGGGTGCTCTGGTGTCCAGCTTTTTTTATCTGAAATATTTATCACAATAACAGCTTTTTTACTTACAAGAACATTAGTTTTTATCTCATTTACAATCTGATTCTGGTCAAATAACAGAATCTTACAGGAAACCATTTCCTCGGAAATCATTTTTTCTAAACATTTGTTTGATTCTATCTCTAATATTACGCGATTATTATCATAATCTGGAGTAATGCGCAACTCCTGAATATAGATTTGAGGAACCCACTCGCACCATACAGTCTGCCACAAACCACTCTGCGCAGTATAGAACATTCCACCATTTTTTAGTGCTTGTTTCCCACGCCCATGATACGAAGTATCACTTTTGTCCTGTACACAGATTCGCAAAGTATTCTTTCCAACTTGTATACAATCTGTAATATCAATTGTAAATGCCTGATAACCACCCGAATGAACCCCAGCCAAAGTGTCATTCACATAAACACGACAGCGTTCATCACAAGCGCCAAAGTTTAAAAGTAACCTTTTTTCCATTGGTATTCTGTCAATTATTAACCGTCGCTCATACCACAGATACTCATTTGGCTTTAACTGACGCTGTACTCCTGAGAGATACGTCTCTGGCGAAAATGGCACGCGAATATCACCGTCCCAAATTACAGGCCTAGCGTCTTCATTCATAATGGCATATTTCCAGATGCCGTTTAAAATGGTATAATTTTTACGTGCAAGTTGTGGTCTGGGATACTCTGTCAAAACGACATCTATCTGTTCTCTTTCAATAAGCTCTCCCCATTGTGTCATCAGTTGATTATGATGCCTATCACCTTTATCTAATAGTTTATTTAATTGAAGGGTCTCCATTATCTCTCTGATTTTCATCTAATCATCTCCCACCAATGTAGTTTTCACTCTAACTCCCATCTGTCCGCTTTTGCGGGCCTACTAATCAAGATGTGTGAAATCTTTG
>CAJUAE010000106.1:0-8374 GCA_910583965.1 uncultured Lachnospiraceae bacterium | reverse complement strand
CCGCTTTTGCGGGCCTACTAATCAAGATGTGTGAAATCTTTGATTTCACTCTAACATAAGCGCCGCAAATTTGTGTTTCCATTTATGCACACCAGCACCAAAGGAAATATGTCAGCGTAAGCTGACGGGTGCCCGGCGCGACGAATAGGGAAAGATAAATCTTCTCTACTCGATTCACACATCAAAATATTAACTCATAAATCAGGTCTAGCCTTATCGTTCATTGAACTATAATCTCTCTATTCTCCAAACGACAAACATATAGTTTTCCATCTATTGATTTTGCTAACCAGTAATTTCTTACCATTTCTATGTCTTAAGTATAGCATATACGACTACTTTTGGCTACCGCAACCCAGCCTAAAATCAATGAAATTAAGGGTTAAAGGTTACCAATCTCCATTTCAACTGCTTCCTTACAAATTGATTTATCGAACCAAACATGTATGCTCCATGTTCAATAAGAATATATCCATCAATCCTTTTCCCCTATGCGGACAAGAAAAAAATTTACTATTTTATTAAATACTGACCTGTTATTAATTATTTAACTGCAATCGCACAATTGACAAACCTATTAACTTATTGTATCATATAGTGATTTAAAAAATGAACAAAATAGGGACAAAACACGCAATAGAAATGAGGAGATATTTTTGAAAACAAAAGATTATAGAAATGGACTGCGAGATGGGATTCCAGTTGCTCTAGGCTACTTTGCAGTATCATTTGCATTTGGAATGGAAGCAGCCACCAATGGTTTAAGTATTATACAGGCAGTGTTAATATCACTGACGAACGTAACCTCTGCCGGACAGTTTTCTGCCCTTGGAATTATTGCCGCAGGCGGGACCTATATCGAAATCGCCTTGACACAGCTTGTCATAAATTTACGCTATTGTCTAATGTCCTTTTCTCTTGCACAAAAATTAGACCGCTCTGCTGCAAACTGGCACCGATATCTTATGGCGTACAGTGTGACCGACGAAATTTTTGCGCTAGATGCCAGCCTAAACACTCCTTTAACACCTAAGTACCATTATGGCATTACCAGCGTTGCTGTACCTGGCTGGGTTTTGGGTACATTCGTCGGTGCAATTTCAGGAACTCTTTTACCCTCTTTTGTAATCAGTGCTCTTGGCGTTGCTATCTATGGAATGTTTCTTGCAATTATCATTCCCCCTGCAAGACAGAACCGCGCAATTTTATTCGTTGTTTTGTCAGCTATGGGACTGAGCTTTTTGTTCTCTGTTCTACCACTACTCAAGAAAGTCTCGTCTGGTTTTGTCATTATTATCGTAACGGTTGTCATCGCGGCAATTGCAGCATGGCTAGAGCCAATCAACGACGAAAACAACAAAGGAGAATCCTAAAATGACACATAATATCTATCTCTATATTTTTGTCATGGCGGCAGTGACATACTTAATTCGCATGCTCCCACTGGCACTATCCAAAAAAGAAATTACCAATCAATATATCAAATCTTTTTTGTATTATGTGCCCTATGCATGCCTTGCCGCCATGACCTTTCCAGCTATTTTGTATTCCACCGCAAGCCTTTACTCAGCACTTGCAGGGCTTATCATCGCCATTATCGCCGCTTACAAAGGAAAAAGCTTGCTTATTGTAGCTTTAGCGGCATGTATTGCAGTATTTCTTGTAGAGCGTATTTTACCGTTTCTTAGTTAACTCTTTACGCTTTTCATGCGTCATCAAGTCTGCAAGTCTAGTTGGAACTGGAACATGACTTTCTTTTGTAGTGAGTTGATTTACCATTTTTGTCGCCGTCTCAATATCAATCGCATTTCCAATTGATAGAAAAATTGGCTTGACATTAGCATGTGTGCGCAAAGCACGCCCATAGTGTTTCCCATGCAATTCAATCTCTGTATATGCCTGCTCTGTATTGGCAGGCATGACAAAGTCTACGTCTTCCACTTTATAATAGCTTTTTGCAGTTCCAACAGTTGCCTTTTGAATCAAAATCCCGGCATGTGTTGCCAACCCCATATGTCTTGGATGCAAATATCCATTTCCATCAAAAAATATCACATCTGGTATTATTGTAACTTTTTTATAAGTCTCCAAAAATAGCGGAACTTCTCGAAATGCTAAACACCCTGGGATATAAGGCACCTTAATCTTATCTGCATAACTAACTTTTTCGCATACTTCCAGTGTATTATAATTAATTATTACAATACAACAAACAGCATATTCCTGTTCGTCTTCTTTCCAATATGCAAGGTCTACACCTGCAACTGTATGAACCTGGGACAGATTCACTGTATTTTCATGCTTGATTCTGCTACTCAGTTTTATTTGTTCTTTTATATAATCTTCTTCTGTCATTTATTACTCCCATATATTTTTCTCAAACAGTGATTACTCGAACCTCAAAAGCAGTTGTCTGCGGCGGAATACTCATAGTCATAAAAGCAGCATGACGCACTCTTACTCGCAAACCTGGAACAAGACTTGCAAACTGCATTGGTCTGCCAAAACTATTAAAAATTTTAGCATCATCCGCCAAATGAAATCGTATAACGGAGGATATATTTCCATCGCTAATGGTCGTAAAACTTCGGTTTTGTCTATCAATGTCAACAATTCTACCAACTGTTACCTGATCTTCAAGTGGTCTTCCAATCACTTGAATAACATACGCTGCCGATTGTGGCGGGATACTCCTTGTTGTCGCATTGGAAAAGGCAGCATTCACAACCATTCCCTTCTGTAAATCTCTTAGCAGAATGCGATTATTATTCTCATCCAAAATCACAGTATTGTTTCCAACATTCAACCGTATCATCTGGTCTGGACTGTCGCATTTGGGACAATCACTGTAGGAAACAAGTACAAAAGAGCCGTTTCTGCCTGTCTCAACATCTTCTATGATTCCATTTGTAATCTGTGTTAAAAAAGTATTGTCCATTTGTCTCACCTTTTTCTTTTTATTATACTATATGCAGACAAATAATTCATGCGATTTTTTATAATTATTTCGTTATGTCCTTTCCCTGTCTATTACAAACTTTCATAAAAGCAAAGTCAATAATCCCGCGGCATTCACCAAATGTCTGCTTCGCAGCCGCTTGGCTTATTGGTCGCGGGATTAAAAAGGCAAAAACTATTATATAGAATTATCAGAAACACAATAAAATATGCTACTTGCAAGCAATATAAACATCCATACTCTCCCCATCCGTTTCAAAGCAGGGAATCACATCTTTTTCTGTGCGTTCCAGACCATTCACATGCATATATTCCATAAGTGTATTATAGGCATTAGGAATAGTCACAAAGGGATTTTCAAAAGGGTTTTCAATGTGTACTGCTGCATATTTGTGCGCTGACTGCTTGTGTATTTCCATATCAGGAGGAACAATCCCTTCAGGCAATACCCATGCTGCTTCATAACCATGCATATTGAAAACACTTATCTGCTCCTGTGACACGTTTGAGAACCCCCAGCCAATGACGCGAGGTTTCTCCACACCACAGTTACGGACAATGGTAAATATTCTATCAATAGCATCTCCCTCTGGAATAGCGCTTATAACAGCATGTTTGATATAGCGAAAAGCAGGGACAGTCTCAACACGCAAATTTGTATACACTTCGCTACAAATGACCATATCATCACGGAACAAATTATCCAATGAACAATTGAAAAGCCCACAAAGCTCTATCGCCTTGTCCATTTCGGGCTGTGCTGTGTCCAACTCCCATTTTGATACTGTTTGACGACTAATATTCATTTTTTCAGCCAAATCCTCTTGTGTCATGTTTCCCCGCAGACGCCTTAAAAACTGCAAATTTTTTCCGAAGCTCATAAAAATCCTCCATTCTTACCGAAATCTACGAATTTGGGCATAAGCACAAATTCGCCGTGTGAAAAATTTATTTTTCACACTTTCTTCTTTCATTCTCTTGCGTCGCGCCGCATTATCAGTATAGTATTTTCTTAGACAATCTACAACCAATCTATGTACGCGATTTTTTTGTTTCACGCAACTTCAAAGTGCGGAGAATCTTTTGTGCAATTCCTTATCGTCTACGCGCTATACAAAACACTGCAAGTCCAATTAACATCACCAGATAAAAACTAATCCCCCTTGTGATGCACATCGATACCACAAGATAATCTCCTACAAAAATCTTTTGAAATACACTGTGATACATTGCCTCTGTAATCCCCTGCGCCCCGGGAATTGGAAGCATATCTACTGCAATATAAACTGCTGCCTGCACAAACACAATATCCAACATCGCTGTACCAGAAAGTCCCAACCCACAATACACCACAAATGCCAACACAAACACACTGTAGCGCTGCACTATTGTCGCCACTATCGTTATTCCAATCAGTTTCTTATGACTTCGCAAGAAAGTAACTGTATTTTGATAGCCAGACAAAAACTGCTCCATTTTCTCTTTTCTGGACTCTTTTTTTCGCAGTAAGTGAAGGCGTACCAATAGCCCTTCAAGCTTATAAAAACAGCTTCTAATAATTCCTTGTGAAAACATAACCATCAACAAAATTACCACCAATGCAGCGTTTAAGAACAATCCCAAAAAATACAATCCATAATACTCTTGCAAATATGACTGTAAAGGTCTTCTCCAAAATATTACAATTCCAATTCCAATCAAGACAAGTACAAATTTATAGATTACAGCAACTGTCATTAGCACGACAGAAGACGCCGAGAGTGTATTGCCATCTCGACGCATATAATACAATTGCATTGGTTGTCCACCAGTTGCAGAAGGTGTAATACCTGAAAAGAAAAAACCAATAAACGAGTAAGAGATACAGCGTGGTAATGTCGTCTGTTCACCAATTCCTCGGAGCAAATACCAAATCATACACCCCTCTGCCGACACAAAGAAAATTGCCAAAAGAATTGCCGCTGTCATATATGCTCCCGACATCTGTTGAACTGCTGCCACAATCTCCGTAAAATCCTGTCCACGAAAAACACTCCAGAAAGTCAGTAGCATAACAGCGACAAAAATTCCCACATGAACAGCAAGTCTACGTACCTCCTTTTGATTCATATGCTTCATACACACATACTACCTCCACTGACATTTTCTGGAAATTTGTAGGAGATTTCTGAAACAATCTCAGACAATTCTCCCTCAAATACCACACGCATATTTTGATATGCATAAAAATCCTTTGGTGTAACTAAGGAAAAATGCTTCCTAGCAATAAAAATCCCATTTTCTTGTAATACTCTTGCAAGATACGAAGAACAAGTATATTGATTGTACATATAAAAAGGACTGTTTATTAAAATAAAAGGCAATCCAAGCACTGCATAGTGAATGTGAAACCGCTTCTTATAATCCTCTTGCATTCTTTGTTGCAATGCTCTTTTCTGTGCGTCTGTACAATCCAATTCATAAATCCGATAATATGCTGTCGGAAACGTATGTAAAATCTTGTCCTTATCCTCTCTTTCAAACCCTGCAAATATTGGAACTGCTGGGTTACGCCTGCCCACACTGTAAGCCTCCTGCAACTTTGCATCAAAACCAAGCACCACATGAATATATCTTTGTTTTAAAAATCGTCGTATTAGCGCTGCAAAAAATCCCGGGGTATCCACAAGTGCAATATAAATATGTGCCATAATCCACTCTCCTTGTCTTCTACTATTGAAACTGATAAATTCTCCTCGCAAGCCTATAACCACCTACTGTAGCGAGCTTTCCAAGTTTCCCGGGAAGGTTTGTAAAGCCACTAAGCTTTGTATACCGCAACCTATAGTATAATCCTGGATTACTTTTTTTGATATCCGACCAGAGTTCCAAATGTCTACTTTTTGCCTGCTCATCCCCTTTTAGCAGCAAATGAATAGAAGAAATCGCCATCATTATTGAGATATTACGACACATATAATGAGCTAACTTTGGATATTTCTTTTTTACCTGATGCAAATCCACACTCTCCGCAACCATTTTTGTCACTTTAATCTGCTGTTCAATCCGCGAAATCATCACTTTTTCATTGACAGATTGGTCCTCTCTTCCTAGATAATACTGATATAGATTAAGATGCATATAATAAAGCGTCTCCACATAGGGCAACGGACAATATGCAAATAAATTATCCACATAAAATGTATGTTCCGGCAGTACCACCCTAGATTTTTTCAGAATATCTGTTCGATAAATTAATGCATGCATTACTAGATATTGAGAGGGACGAAACATCCCGATTTTATCCCATGTACAAACCTTATTCTCTGGAAAAACATTCTGGAACTGAATGGTTTTCTCTATTCCATCTTCCAAATGATTGTACGTATAATCACATACTAACAAATCAGGACCAAATCCCTGTGTACACCACACATTTATTTTTTTCAACAACGTCTTATATGCCTTTTCTTCCAGCCAGTCGTCGGAATCTACCACTTTAAAATACATTCCTGTTGCAAGTGCAAGCCCTGTATTAACACCGGAACCATGTCCACCATTCTCCTTATGCACTACAGTCACAATATTAGGAAACTGTTTGGCATACCGCTCTGCAATCTCCCCAGTATGGTCTGTTGAACCGTCATTGACAATGATAACCTCTACATTTTCCCCGCCAATAATCAGCGAATCTACACAGCGCTCCAAATAATCCTCCGAGTTAAAACAAGGTACAGTAATCGTTAAATGTTTCATAGAAATCCCCTTTCTCTCAATCTTTCTAAAAAACATTATACCATCTGTATCTTTCAAAACCTTTGATAAATTCTTACTATTTTCTTACTTTTATTGGAAATTATTTTTAATCACCCGCAATTTTTTATCCACATATTTTCTAATATCACTGTTGCTGTCATATTGCATTTCTTCTAACAGTTCACGTGTCAACATATGCCTGCGTCCCATCTCCCTGACAACATATTCCCTACAGAAAGAACACAGTGTATTTCGATACATATAAAGTAACAGTTCATTGGGTTTTTTCTTCCCACTAGCAAACACATCCATAACATCATAAAATGCTGCATGCCAATAACCATTCTCATAAGTAATTGGTATCTGCTTGACTGCCTCCACAAAAAGTTCCTTGTCTGATTCTTCATAATTAGCAGCAAGCATGGATACCGCTTCTGCAATATGTTCTTTCTTTTGCAAAAGTGCAATTGCATAATCTCTTACACGCACATCTTTTGGATAAAACCGCAAAGCTACAAAGGCTCTTTCTGATAGTTCAGAATTCTTTGATTGTGAATCCGCAATTAAACAGGACAATTCACACGCCCATGCACAATCTCTATTCGCAAGCAATCGCAGAAGATTATAACGCATCTCATCTTCTACTTCCTCTTTATAATATGTTGCCAACTTCAAAACTTCCAATTTCTTATCTCGTTTCATAAAAGTACGCCCTAACATTAAAGAGCACATCTGTCCTATTTTTTCTCCATTTTTTAATCGTTGATAAACCTCATCTGCTGTCTGTGGCTCTACTTTTTGTTTTCTTTCCCGCTCAGATTCTCTTGCTTTAAGACACTCCTCTCTAAGATGTGCATAGTTTTTAATATTCTCATCAACATTTGTTCCATATAATAATTTTTGAATCGTTTTTTTTCCTAGTGTATCCTCACTAGCTGCCTGAAACCACTCAAAATCATCATAATCATACAATGTATTTGCGTTAATCAAAATTCCCAAATCGCGAACAATCATCTTATATAGCTTAGTTCTCCGCTCTCGGTCATCAAAACACTCACATGCTAGAGAAACACATAGATACTCAAAATTGTCCCGCTCTGGAAACAAACCATCTCTTTTTTTCGTGCGTTTCTTTGATAAAATCTGCAACAATGTATCATAGCAATGGGTTAATATCCTCCATGCCCGTTTATTTCTATCAGACACAAAAAATGCCAGTAGATTACAATCCTGTGCAAACTCCCATCCGCTCGAGTGCATACTATGAATTAAGTTTTTCTCAATCCTATCCAGAAAAGGTGTTATATCCGCAAACTCCATAATTAATTCATACAAATAAAAACTTCTACATCCCTCACACTGTGCATCATAAGCCATATCGCGGGAACACCCCCACAAGACAAGTGGCTGAAATCTTTCCTTTTCGGAATCGCTCATATTCTTTAGTGCTAACACACAACTTCCTAAACCGCGCTGCAAATCATATTGAAACTGCTTTTTGGTCATAGATTTCCTCCAATTAACAAAAGTTTTTTATAAGACGGTTCATTCCCTCTAATATCATTATAGTCACTTTCTATTATACCTTTTTGCTAAGAAATTTCCATATCTAACTTATGCTAATTATATGATACCAGGGTCAAAAGGTCAAGAAATCCAATGCAAGCTTGCTTGCAAGAGG
>CAJUAE010000105.1 GCA_910583965.1 uncultured Lachnospiraceae bacterium | reverse complement strand
CCAATTATAACATATACCTTAAATTTAATCAATTATTTTTCTACAGTTCCTAAGTTTGTTTGAACAGTTAGATGATTTAAATGTTCACAGAATATCTTTGTCTGGAGGTGAGCCATTCATCAGAAATGACTTCTTCGAGATACTTGGTGAGGCTCAAAAACATAGATTTGCGATAGTGATAAATTCGAATGGGACATTACTTACAGATGAAGTGGTAGAAAGATTGAAACAATATAGATTTGATCGAATTTGTATTACTGTCGATGGAAGTTCGGAAAAAGTCCACGATATGATAAGGGGAAAGGGGAGTTTTGCCAAAGCATTGCGAGGAATTCAAAAGTTACAAAAATATGATCTTCCAGTTTCTACTTTGTTTACATTAAATAAAAATAATATGGAAGACTTAATTAATACCATTAAATTAAATGAAGTTTTGGGAATTAATTATATGTCAGTAATGGTTATGTGTCCAACGGGCAGAGCAGCCCAAGGGCAACTGTTAATGACAAAAGAAAAATGGTATCCCATTTTTCTAAAGCTAAGTCAAATGAAAGAAAGAAACGAGATTAAGTTAAATTTTAAAATAGTTCCACCTAATGAAGGAAGCATGTTTTGGCTGTTTTATTTTCCGTTAAAATATTACAATAGAATGGATCTGCTGGAATACTGGAATCAAGATTATGATTGCAAGGAAAATTGCGAGGTGAGTTGCCAAGCAGGGTTAAAATCTATTTCTGTAATGTGTAATGGTGATGTCTATGGATGTGATTTGATGATCGGTATTGATGAATTTAAGGCAGGTAATATCACAAAAAGTTCTATTGCTGATATTTGGGAGAATTCAGAAACATTTTACAAATTGCGTAATATTGAAAAGAAGGATTTGAAAGGCAAATGTTATGACTGCAAATATAATTGGTGTGGCGGCGGTTGTAGATCTGCAGCTTACAATTTAGATGGTGATATTAGGGGGTCAGATCTGAGTTGTTTTTATTGTGAGGGATAATATATGGATGAATTGAAATGTTTTTTTATAGATGGAAGAAAAAAATAATTATTCGGCGTGAGGAAGATTTTTTTATTTGTTTTGATCCTATGGCCTTGGAATTTTACGAAATAAATGAAGAAGGTGCATGTATTCTGTTTTTGATATCTGAAAAACAAAAATACGAAACTATTATAGACATTTTACAAGATTGGTTTGAAATGGAAAAAAGAGAGGTAAAAGAATATGTAGATCAATTTATTGAATCTTTACCTATAAAAGCACTCATTTTGGCTAATCTAATTGAGTTAGGAGTTCCAAATAAATGTTTGATTGCGTAAAAAGCCGACATGTAAAAGAATTAAATAAATTTGCATTTCCATTAATTATTCAAAATATAACAGGGATGTTAATAGGTCTTGTAGATGAAATGTTTATTGGCAGGATATCTGCAGAAGCTTATGGAGCGATTGGCATAATGGTGGCTCTTATGAATCTGCTGGCTGGGATATTTGGAAATGTTGCTGTAACTTTTAATATAGAAGGCGCTAAAAAAAGAGGAGAGAATGATACTGAAGGATTTGATTTATATTTTATATCTTCGATTTTTATTGATATTATAATAGGAATTATATATATATTGGCTATTACTTTTTTCTCAAATCAAATATTGGGCAATTTGTACGGTCTGTCTGGTGATGCATTGCATTTTGCAAAGACATATGCTTTTATAACATGCCCTTATATGTTGCTTCAGTTATTAATATTCACTTTTAACTCTTATTTTAAAATTGAAAAAAAGACAAAAAGATTGATGTGGATCTCTATTGCATCTACTTTGATAAATGTTTTTTTGGATTATTTGCTGGTTTTTGGGAAATTTGGCTTACCGAGATTGGAAACTGCCGGAGCAGCTTTGGCAACAATTATAAGTGTTTTATTGAATGCGGTTGCGCTGGGAATAATTATAAAAAAAGAAAGAAAAGTGCATGGAAATTTTTTGAAAAATTGTTTTTCTCCATCAATCTATTTGGTAAAAGAAAGTATGCCCTTAATAGGGGAGGAGTTATTAGAAGGCAGTATTTTTGTTATCATCATTAATGCAATTATATCCAATATTGGTATTTTGGAGATTAGTTCCTACTTACTTATAAAATATTTCATGGATATCATTATGATAGCGATGTACATGTATGGAACTGCCGAATTGACATTGGTCAGTGAAAAAATTGGTCAAAATAAATATTGTGATATAAAGGGTTTGACAATTGTAGGTATTTTGATTTCTATTGTGATATATGTTGTGTTATCTATGATAATAATAATATTTAGGGATAAGGTTCCTATGCTTATATCGAATGAAACGGCTTTGATTGAAGGCGCTGCAAAATTAATTTTTCCTATGGTGCTGATGAACTTATTTAATCCAATTCAAACGATATTAAAATATGTACTTTTGGCATGTGGAAAGGCAAAGTCTGTTTTGTATATTACAGCGTTAATAAATGCTGTGGTACTATTGTATATTACAATGACTTATTTTATTGGTTCAAAATTGTATTTTGTTTTCATAGGACTTTTTATAAACTACTTTGCACTATCCCTTATATATGCTGTCTATTTAAGAAAATTTTATTTTAGAACGAAAATATAAATCGTACTCTAGGCTGTACTAATAAGAAAAGAGGCGTGCAGTTTGTTTTGACAAATATTGTTGCAAAATGTATAATGATAACAAAAGTGGAGGACGATAATATTGACTAAAAAGAAAGTTAGCATAGTGAAAACACATAAAAAGCAGATAAAGCAAAACAAGTTACAGTATAATGCTGCAAAATCAAACCGAAAGTATAAAGATAGTATGTTTACAGATTTGTTTTACAGTGATGTTACAGCAGAGGAAAATTTACGCAGTTTGTATAATGCATTGCACCCAGAGGATTTGTTGACAGAAGGAGATCAAATTAAGAAGATGCGTTTGGAGCATGTGTTTTTTGATACCCTACAAAATGATATTGCAGGAATATTTAAGACGAAGATTTTGTTTCTTGGGGAGCATCAAAGCACAATAAATAACAACATACCAGTACGTTTACTAATGTATGTTGGGCAAATTTATGAGCAGCTACTAGGCGGGCATAAAAAGTATGAAACAGAGCTGATAAAGATACCAACACCGGAATTTTATGTTTTTTATAATGGCAAGGCGGACTGGGCAATGAAAGAACTCAAGCTGTCAGATGCGTTTGCAATTGACTTAGATACGATTAATCTTGAGTTAAAGGTGATGCTGATTAATATACGTGCAGAAAATAATAATAGTGTATTAAAAAGATGTCCTGTACTGGAACAATACAGTAAATTTGTACAGGTGTATGAATCTTTTAAGGATAGTGCTGATCGTATGGGTGATACGATTCAATATTGTGTTAAGCATGATATTCTGGCAGAATATGTTCAAAGAAAGGGGAAAAAGGTGATTGGTATGATGACAGCAGAATGGGATGAAATAGAAGCAAGAGAAGTAGCACGTAGAGAAGGAGAAGCAAGAGGAGAAGCAAGAGGAGAAGCAAGAGGGGAAGCAAGGAGCATTATAAATTTTTATAATGCTGGCGTAGATTTACAGGTGATAGTTCAGGCTACAGGAAAAGGGAAAGAGGAAATACTACAACTCTTGAAGGATAGTAATGTTCTTTGAGCAATAAGAATACTATAAGGAAGGTATATTATTTACAGCGCATTGGTATGATTCTAAACAATCACTTGATTAAATCCTAAAAATATATTATAGTTATGTAGGTAACAGCGAATAAATTACCACAGTTTAGACACAATATAAGAAAAGTGTCAGGATAAACAAAGGACATAACAGGAGGTAAATAGAATGGCAGAGATAACAAAGGATATGACAATTGGTGAAATCTTAAGAACAAAACCAGAGGTAGCGCCAATACTTATGGAGGCTGGTATGCATTGTCTGGGCTGTCCTTCCGCGCAGGGTGAGTCTTTGGAGGAAGCGGCAATGGTTCATGGAATGGATATTGACGCACTGATGGATAAGATTGCAGCACTTGCATAGAAGAATAATTGGCATCAAAAAAAGTCTGCGACAGAAGTCGTGGACTTTTTTGATGTTTTTAATTTTTACAGGCCCATTATTTATACCAAAGACAACGCTTGGATCGCTTTGTCTTTGATGACAGGCTCAAAGTGTTCTTCCATATAAGCTTCGCTTGCAGAAGCAATCTTTTCAGGATTTCCATACTCGGAAAGCATGTTGCAAATCTTGTTAAACTCCTCAGGAGTGTGGTCAGATTGTGTCACAACTAACATATAACCTGAAGTTTTTTCATTTTTATACAAAGAATTCTTACCATTGTAATGCTGTGCTAATATATGGGCAAGGCGTGTTACTTGGTTGAGGGACTCAAATCCGTAAATACGTGTTAAGTCAATGTTTGCAGCTTGTTTTGTATTTGGTTTAAGTTTTGTTTTCTCTGCATTATTTAACGCTTCTGTAGTGGCTTCCGCAAGGTGGCCATCATGAATTTTCTTAAATAGGTCAAGTACATCATCTGCGCCTTCTGAAAGACTCTGAAGCATAGTGTCTAGTGTGTTTCCGAGGTCTTCTTCTTCATATTCGTTGTGAACAGAGGGCGCAAATTTCGAGAAGCGGGTGTCAAGTTCCTCTGGATCTTCGACTTTAGTGATAACCAAAACAATGCATTCAGAATTGAGTGGTATTGCTTCTATCATAAGTGGAATATCATCAGCATCAAATCCAAATTCGTAGGAAGCTTGCTGCATCATATCACGGAAAAGATTTTTTGCCTTTTCTGTCCCATAGGCAAGCTCGCTGATCTTGAGCTCGCGGTCAGCCAAGTCTGCTTTTGTCAGTGTGCAGCGAATTTGATGGTCATTAACTTTTTCGATTTTCATATTTTCACATCCTCACTATTAATAATACCTTGTGTTCAAAACCCAATTTAGGGTTCTGGTGCGTCTCGCACTTTCATAGTGTCCGCGTATTGTCTGATTGGTCTGCCAAACAGTGCCTGAAGACAGACCTTCTCACATATATTATAATGTAGAGAAGGTTTAGTCAATAGGACAGGACCACAGTTTTCAAAAAATTTATTTTATAACAGAAATCCTATTAAGAACTACAAAAAATGTCGAAATTTGATTTTATTCTATATATCGTCTGAAATGTCAAAATAACAGATGTTTTTATAAAAAAGTTGTATTATTTTTTACATTTTGGGCGAATTTTTACATTTCGATTTGCATATTTTTTCGGAATGTGCTAATAATGCTTGTATAAAGTGCGTCAAGAACAAATTTTACAAAATCTTACATAAGAAGGAGGGCTGTTAAAATCTTCTCATTGTCTTATTAGCTTGTGCTGATAACGCAAAAATATTTTTCCAAACTTTTCACAATTTAAAAATCCAATAATAAGTATATTGTGTTCTGACAGCTTTATACAATTTATATATCACAGTTTTAAACTTTTGGTCTCTGACATGTATTGTGTATGCAATATAATGTTGTCAGACATTATACTAGCTTTGAGCAAAGTGTACCATGTCTGAAAGACAATCATATAATTTGGTGGTCGAGTCTGTGGCAGATTGAAGATAAAACCCCTCTATGCATAATCGTACAGACTGCTCCAGCACTTGCACATTTTGGCAGAAATGGCATTGCTAACAAGACAATTATATTTTATCATATGCAGTATAAAAATGATAGGGACTTTTTTTGGAAGTATATTCAATTTTTTTATATACTTCGTATCAATCTTTTGCTATAATGAGAACAATTGGGAGGTATCCGTATGAAAAAACGAATAATTGCGGTGCTAGTGCCGATTGTTCTCATTTTTATTGTGATTGCAGTGGCACTGGGAGGTCAGATTTTAAAAAAGTATTCTTATTCTAAGAACAAGGCAGATTTAAAGGAATATTTTCATATTGCGCAGGGTGATGAAGTGGCGATTGTACTTCAGGACACACTTGTTGAGGAGAAAGCGCTTCTGCGGGATAATGTAATTTATTTTGCGCTCTCAACGGTTGAGAAGTATTTTACAGAGCGGTTTTATGTCAATAGTGCTGAACAGGTGCTGGTATTTACGACAGATACTGATATAATACAAATAAATATTGCATATGACAGCGATGTGATGTATGTGTCCGGCGCTGGTCAAGAGCTTGGGTACAAGGCAGCATTCTACGAGGGAGAGACACTATACATTGCAGCGGATTATGTGAAGCGGTACGCTAATTTTGAGTATCAGGTATTCGATGCGCCGCTGCATATGCAAGTGTATACCGAGTGGGGTAGCTATACGGAGGCAGTGCTTTCTAAAAAGACAGCGCTGCGTTATCAAGGTGGTATCAAAAGTGATATTTTGGTGCAACTTGCTGCGGGAGATGCAGTGACAGTGCTTGAGCAGATGGAAAATTGGTCAAAGGTTAAGACGGCAGATGCTTTTATTGGGTATGTGGAAAATAAATTTTTAAAAGATGAAAAAGAAACAGAGCGGATTTGTAATACAGGCTTTCAAGAAATTGTATACAATAATGTCAAAAAGGAAGGAATGATTAACCTTACATTTCATCAGGTGTTTGACGAAGTGGGGGGCGATGCGCTTGCAAATGCACTTGCGCGGACAAAGACGGTTAATGTTGTCTCTCCAACATGGTTTCGCCTAAACAATAATAGCGGTGATTTCGCAAGTATTGCAAATGCATCTTATGTGGCACGAGCACACGATTTGGGCATTGAAGTTTGGGCGTTGATAACAGATGTGGATAGTGTGGACCAGTTTGGAGTAGAGATTGATTTTGTGGAACTGCTTTCATCTTCAGCAAATCGTAGACATTTAATAGAAGGATTAATGGCGCAGGTTGATGGTTATGGACTTGATGGCGTCAATATTGACTTTGAGAAAGTACGCAGTGATTCTGGAATTCATTTTGTACAGTTTTTGCGGGAGCTTTCAATAGAAACAAGAAAGCGCGGTGTTGTCCTTTCGGTGGACAACTATGTGCCGTCAGAGTACACGGCACATTACAATCGCAAGGAGCAAGGAATTGTCGCGGATTATATTATTATTATGGGCTATGATGAGCACTATGTAGGTGGTGGAGCCGCGGGCTCAAACGCATCGATTATGTTTGTGGAAGATGGAATCGCCAACACAAAAGAAGTTGTGCCAGCAGAAAAGATTATCAATGCCATTCCATTTTACACGAGGGTGTGGGAATCAGGACCAGATGGATTAAAGGCGTCAACGCTTACAATGAACGCTCAGGCAGATTGGGTTGCGCGGGCCGGAATGACTCCTACATGGGTGGAGGAGTATTGTCAGAATTATGTGGAGTATCAAGTGGGTGATACCCTCTATCAATGTTGGTTGGAAGATATGGAATCAATTCGAGTAAAATTGCAAGTTATGAAAAACCAAGGCATCAAAGGTGTGGCAAGCTGGAAACTTGGGCTGGAGACATCGGCAGTATGGGATGTGATTGCTGATTATATGACGCAATAGAGCAAAGTAAAAGTCTGTAACGAAAAAATATTGTCGTTGCAGACTTTTACTTTGCATTTTTATGCACAGACCCACACAGAAGAAATGCGGCGCATAGGGCGCGCGACGAGTAGAGGAAAATAACCCTTCTCTACTCGATTTGTTTTCAAATCCCACTTGACAATACAAAAACAGATAGCTATAATTTAGAAATGCAAATCATTTGCAAATGTTGTTTTTGTTTATTGGAGGAAAAATGCAAAAAAACGTTGTGACAATCGCTGTTTTAATTTTATTTTGTAGTTGTATTTTGTCAGGCTGTGCTACCGATACTACCGTTTTTAAGGACGATAATCGCTATCATATTGTTTGCACTACATTTCCGCAATATGATTGGGTTGCAAATTTAATTTGTGGAAATGAGGAGAATGTTTCACTGACATTACTGATGGACAAAGGTGGAGATCTGCATAATTTTCAACCATCTGTGTTAGATATCGCAAGAGTTTCTAAGTGTGATATGTTTATTTATGTGGGCGGAGAATCTGACAGTTGGGTGAAGGATGCCTTGAAGGAGGCAGTTAATCCTGATATGCGTGTGATAAATATGATGGAAGTTATCGGCGAGAGACTTGTAGAGGAAGAACATGTCGACAGAAGTAGTGAACATGATGAACAGGAGCATGAAGAACAAGAGTATGATGAGCATGTCTGGCTTTCGATTAAAAATGCGGCGTTTATTGTGGAGGAGATAACAACAGAACTTATATCAATGGACAATAGAAATGTTGATTTATATCAGAGAAATTGTGACCGATATACCGCAGCATTGCGCGCGCTGGACCTTCAATTTGCCAAGGCGATTGAAAACGCGAAAAAAGATACGCTACTCTTTGCAGACCGATTTCCATTTCGATATTTTGTGGAGGATTATGGTTTAAATTATTATGCTGCGTTTAATGGATGCAGTGCGGAGACAGAAGCTAGTTTTGGGACAGTGGCATTTTTAATAAACAAGTTGGAGGAATTAGAACTTGATTTTGTGATTGTACTTGATGGATCGGATGACCGATTAGCACAAGTCATTATTGAAAATACACAGTCGGGACAGCAACAAGTTTGTGTATTAAATTCTATGCAGTCAGTCTCTCGTAAAGAGGTAAAAGAAGGCGTTCATTATTTGAATATAATGGAGGAAAATTTGAATATGATAAGGAAATTGTTGGGATAAAAGAAGGAGGGAAGTTATGGCATATATTCAATGTGAAGATTTGGTATTGGGTTATGAGGGAACATCTGTTGCAGAACATATTAGTTTCTCGGTTGAAATGGGAGATTATTTATGTATTGTAGGAGAAAATGGTGCAGGCAAAAGTACTTTGATGAAAACGTTACTTGGATTGACACCATTGATGGGGGGACACATTGCGTATAGTGATACCTTGGAGGCACATGCAATTGGATATCTGCCACAACAGACGTTTGTACAGAAGGATTTTCCCGCTTCTGTATGGGAAATCGTGCTGTCGGGAACGCTTTCGCAGTGTGGATGGCGCCCCTTTTTTCAAAAGACACAAAAACAGCTTGCAGAGAAAAATATGCGTCGCATGGATATCTGGGATTTGAGAAAGGAATGCTATCGCAATCTTTCTGGCGGGCAACAACAGCGTGTGCTTTTGGCGCGTGCGCTCTGCGCATCATCTAAACTATTGGTGCTCGATGAACCTGTGACAGGGTTAGACCCCAAAGTAACAGTGGAATTTTATCAATTAATTCAAGCATTAAATCAGGAAGGACTGACAATTATTATGGTATCACATGATATTCATGCCGCGATAAAGTATGCCAGTCATATTTTGCATGTGGAGAAGGAAAAGTCTTTTATTAGGACAACACAGGCGTATCGAAAAAGTGATTTCTGGAAAGAGCTAGGAGGGGAAAACAAGTGAAAGAATCAATGGGAATTGTGAAAACATTGCAATTTTATCTGACCTATCCGTTTGTACAATACGCTCTAATTGTTGGAACGCTGATTGCGCTCTGCGCCGCGCTGCTTGGTGTGATATTGGTGCTTAAGCGCTTTTCCTATATTGGTGATGGTCTGTCTCATGTAGCGTTTGGTGCTTTGGCGGTGGCGACACTTCTCGATTTTGGCAATAATTCGATTGTAGTAATGCCTGTGACAATTCTTGCAGCGATTCTGATTCTCAGGACAGGACAGAATCCTAGAATCCATGGAGACGCTGCAATTGCTATGCTTTCTGTTGGTTCGCTTGCAGTCGGTTATCTGGTGATGAATCTATTTTCTACATCAGCTAATATTTCTGGGGACGTGTGTAGTACGCTGTTTGGTTCCACCTCAATATTGACATTGACAAAGGCTGAGGTATGGCTGTGCGTTGTGATGTCAATAATTGTAGTGATAGTATTTGTGTTTTTATACAATCGTATTTTTGCAGTTACATTTGATGAAAATTTTGCGCGCGCGACAGGACTTAAAGCGAGTTTGTACAATAATTTGATTGCCATTATCACAGCAATTATTATTGTGCTTGCAATGAATCTGGTAGGATCGCTGTTAATCTCAGCGCTGGTAATTTTTCCAGCATTATCTGCAATGTGTATAATACAAAATTTTAAAGGAGTGGTAATCTATGCAGCGGTGCTATCAGTATGTTGTGCATTGACAGGAATTGTGTTATCGATTCTTTTTTCTACTCCAATAGGCGCTACAATTGTGGTGGCAGATATTGCTGTGTTTTTTGTCAACTACCTGATTGGAAAAATTGTTCGATAATTCTCTATTAAGTAATATGATTCTGGTTCAGAAATTTTAAATTTTGCGAAAGAATGCCGCATCTTTGCACTCTTTGATGTGAAGCTTCAAGATGAAAAACGCCTGTCTTTGGCGTTTTTTGGTGTGAAATTTAGTACTTCTCCGCAAAGCAGCCTTTGCTGTGAGTGAAAACTGCCACAGGCGGTTAGGAGTACTTTTTATGCGAACTCCCATCTGTCCGCTTTAGCGGACGTGCAAATCAGGATGGTGAAATCTTTGATTTCATACTATAGTGCTGAAATAAATAGTGACTTCATATAATATAGCAATGAGATTTTGTGTATGGGTGTGAAATGAACGCAGATCGCAGTAAAACAACAACAAAAATCTTGGCAATTTTGCTGGTGCTTGCAATGGTTATGGTGGCAAGAGAATCAGCGCAGTTTGTAAGTACACTTGAAGAACATGCAAGGAGAACATTTCAAAAAAATGGAGAGGAGATTACAATTGTAATAGACGCTGGACATGGAGGGGTTGATCCAGGAAAGATTGGAGTAAATAATACTTTAGAAAAGGATATTAATCTAGCGATTGCGCTAAAGCTCGAGCGCAATCTCAAAGAGAATGGTATTCATGTAGTGATGACTAGGACAGATGATAATGGTTTATATAAGGAGAATGATACCAATAAAAAGGTTCGTGATATGAAGAATCGTCTGAATATTATAGAGGAGTCAAAGCCAACGCTGGCAGTTAGTATTCATCAAAATAGTTATCCCGATCCTTCTGTAAGTGGGGTTCAGGTGTTTTATTATAAGGATTCTGTCAAGAGCAAAAAGGCGGCCGAGATTATGCAGACACAGTTAATTAGAACATTAAAACCAACAAAAGAACGTGTAGCGAAAGAAAATGGAAGTTATTATTTGCTCAAAAAAACATCAGTTCCAATTGTGATTGTGGA
>CAJUAE010000104.1:6442-11402 GCA_910583965.1 uncultured Lachnospiraceae bacterium | reverse complement strand
CAGCAAGTTCATAATAAATGATGTCGTTTGGAAGCCTTCGTGAAACAACCCTGTTAAGACTACAACTAACAGTTGTCATAACTTAGATTTTTTGCTATAATTTACCTATATACGGACATTGATAACTGTATATATGAGGTTGTGCCGAGAAATTCATGTGAAAACCAAGCTCTCCTTCGGCACGTAAAATATACAAGGTAGAATGTACGGTATAAACCGTTATAGGACAGGGACTGCCCAAATTAACGCCGGTGGAGATAGTAGTTAAGCCGGACATGTCCGGCTTTGAGGTTTGCGAAGCAGGAAGCTCATTGGCTTTAGACAATGGGTAGTTCACGTTTGTGACTAACTGTTCTGCACCAAACTCCAATTTTAAACTATTCAAAACTTAATTTTGTTGTATTAGTACAACGAATATTAAATAACTGGCATCTTGACTTGCCTGATTGTTCCTCTGCAAAGGACTATTAAGTCCTTATGTTGTCGTCAATCGCCGTAGCTATCGCTACGACTCTTTCCTCCGCCTTGCATCTGAAACAATTATTCTATGTCAATGTACCAGAAACTTAATTTTTGTTGTACTAGAGCGTAAAATAACGCGTTGAAAAAGCAGGAGTAAAGTGAGGTAAATTATGGGAAATAAGATTAAAAATTTTAGAAGATATTGCGGCAGCATTATTATTTTGGCGCTGGTGGTACTGATATTGGCAGATATGGGTGAGAGCGTGCTGGCTGCGCCGGAAACAGAATCGGAGAATCCAGATTCGATGCGGGATTGGGGTGGTATCATTGAGATTCCCTCTAATCAGGAAATTGCTGAATTCAATAAAAATTCTGTCAACAGGTCGCCTTACTTAGTAGGTTGGTTAGACATTGGAGCGTCAATGAAATACGTAGGATACTCGATTGACTTCAAGGCGGATTACATACCATATGGGACATATTTTTGCTGCGCAAATATGTGGATGGATTTGACTTCTCTAAAACAGGAATATGAGGAAGTGTCCATTGCTTCAAAGCCTTCCTTTTATGCTGGAATTCAGATGTGGGATTCAGGAAAAGGCAGTGGTTCCATTATGTCTTTTTGGGATATCTATTGCAAAGATAAATGGGGAGAATTGACAACGATTCATGCGAAATTGGTGTATCCGGAGGACAAAAAGGAAAATGTTTTTACCCACGAGGGAAACGGTGTAAACTATCAAAACGAGTATGCGTGGGATCCAGGTTGTTGGTATCGTATGCTCTTGCAATGTGTTCGGTCTGAGACAGACAATCATACACTGGTTGAACAGTGGATCTGCAATCTGGAAACAGGGGAATGGACAAAGATATGTTGTTATGATACTGGGGTGTCAGGCAGCTGTTTTGTGGGAAGGGCAGCCGTGTTTCTTGAGAATTATTTAGTTCAATATGCGGGAGATATCCGTACCATAGAATATAAAAATATTCGGATACATCCCGTCGATGTAGAAGCATGGGTTCCAATCAGTCGGGTTTCTATGTCTCATCAGTCTTATCCGGGTAGTTTTTGTTATGGCGTTGACAACGAACAATTTTGGATGATATCAACAGGAGTAGAAAATCGTTCTGGGCTGCAATCTAGAGAAAGCCATACATATCAGGTTACTTCTTGTCAGAGTGATTCGCCGTATTAGGTAGAATCAATGAGTTGTTTTACCTAATACGTGAGATATTATGGAAAAAGGCGGGGAGTTTTGTGTTGTATGAAGATGATTTTACCAGCTGTGATTATGAGGTTAATGGATTTCGGGAGATACAGATTTCAGTGAATGAGACAGAGAAAATGATCGTGTCGGGAATGGAGAAATTAAATGATTGACATTAAACCGACAGTCAGTCGATAAAGTGGAGGAGTGAATCAATCCAATGTGTGTGGTAAAAGAAACGGAAGAGCGAAATTTTGGATGCTAATATAGTATTTGATGATCTTATGGAGCACAGCGAAGCGAGAAAGGTTTTCCGAAGTATAAATCCAGTCAGAAATTGGAGTATGGGGCTGCATGTTTCGTGCCAGTGCTAGGCAAAATTTCGACGGCGATGCGGTGGCATCGTCTAGAAATTTTAACGACGCAATGGGGGTGGAACAGGTAGTCCCAGATTTCAATTTTTAGCTGGATGGAGCACTAGAACTGCTATATAAATTTCAGTTACTTAAAAAAAGTACTTGCAAAAAGTAGTATCTTGTTGTATTATATCAATATCGAAGGAAAAATCTGGATTATAATCATATTAAATAGAAACATTTATGTATTGAAATAGTAATAGGTGCAGATTTTTCTTTTGGGGATTAAAATATATATTCAAGTAAAAGGTGAAGATTATAAATATAACAAGCAGAAAGGACAAAGTAAACATGGTAGTATACGAATTAACAGTAAAAGTATTTTTATTGCAAGATACTCCTGTATCTTTGGTGAGTGGGGCATTGGCGCAATATATTGATAGTTATCTTGTAAAGGATACACACTTTGCCGAACTACACCATAAGAACGCAATAAAAGGCTATTCTTTTGATATGTTGTCTAAGATTGAGAAGGGTATGAAAGTATATAAGCGTGACCAAGTCTATCAGTTTCGTATTAGAACCGTAAATCGGGACTTGGTGTCCTATTTGATGGAAGGAATTGCAGAGCACAAAACAAATGTAATCAAGGGACTTACAAGAGCAGTCAAGCAAATACCACGCAAACCCATTGCATCTGTATGGACGCTTACCCCTTATATTTTCAAGACTTCTAAAGGATATTGGAGGGACTGTATGGGTTTTGAGGAATTTGAGCAAGCACTCTGCGCAAGCTTAATTCACCAATATGAATCTTACACGAGCGAGGAAGTGGAGAAAA
Source organism: uncultured Lachnospiraceae bacterium (assembly GCA_910583965.1). GTDB lineage: Bacteria > Bacillota > Clostridia > Lachnospirales > Lachnospiraceae > COE1. The sequence continues at coordinate 8,535 of CAJUAE010000104.1, read as the reverse complement.
ATGTTGCACTCTACGACCAAATTGAGCTAAAAAGCAAGTGCGCTATTGGCGTATCGTACAAGGGAATCACACTGTTAGGAGACAAGATTGCTATGCAAGTGTCAGATAATGAAACCGCACAAAAAATTTTCTACTTTACATTGGCAAACGCGATAGGAATGGGACCAAGAGGACAAGGATTTCTTGGATTCCGGTTTGTAAATGGATAAACGCTCTGTCTGCATTGCCATAAATGACATGCAGACAGTTCATTGGATTACAACCGCACAGATGGAAATTATTATTTAAGAATGGAGGGATTGTGTGTTATATGATGCAATAAAAGTTTTTGAAAAAAAACAAAATGCAGTTGCGGAACGTTTTTTTTCAGAGGAAGCAACTGCATTAGAATGCAGGACAAAATTATTGGTTGACAATTATATTCCAAGTGATGGGACTTACATTTTAATTACAATGGATGCAGATTTTCGATCAGAAACACCTTTGGAAGTGAAGTATGACAAAAAAAGCAATGAACTAAAGGGAAGTACAGAGCCTTGTTTTAATTATGTGCGTTATTTGGATTATAACAGTAAACTAATTAATATCAACAAACCAATTGATAAAAAGGTAATTCATTCTAATCAGATATATGCTTTTTTTGTCAAGAAGGAAAGCTTGACGGACAAAAAATTAACAGAGGATATTATTGACGGATATTATAACATGTTGTCCGCGCCGGAAGCGAAATATAAGGGCGAGAAAAAGAAATTGAAATTGTATCAACAGATAGCAAAAGAACTTGGAGAACCGGACAGTGAGGCATTAGAAAAAATACGCGCGTGGATGAAAGACTGGCTTGCAAATCCTGAAAAACTGCCAATAGATTATACAGGTAAAGATTACTTAAAGCTATTTTTTGTCTATTCCAATGAAAAGCGTACTAAAGAGCTGTTTGAACAAGAAAATCAAAGATATGTCATTCCCAATATTTATAACAGCAATGATTATAATATTGAAGTGAATGGTACTATTTTGGGAATGCCAAGTAACAATTTGGGACTCAATGCAAAAAAGCCATTTTTGGAAAACAAACAGCGAAAAACGCCAGCACCATACCTTATTGACAGAGAACAAGTTATATTACAAAGCCAGTTTTTTGATTATCTATGGGGACATGCCTGTAAAGGAAATGTGAATGTGTACATTGACTTGGATAAGGAAGAACTTTATGCAGTTTCAGATAAAGACGAAAATATTCCTCTGATAAAAAACGGTTTGTTTCTTCGGATTAAAAAGGGAAAAGAACTTGAGATATTAGATTGGGATATTGTGATGGATGTAAGTCCGAATCTTTCAAAAACATTTTACTTCAAACCGATTGTCAAAGCTCCGGCAGAGGGAAAAAACTATGGTCAGTGTGATAAAACAGCAGAGTTGTCCGCGGTAATTGACGAGGTGTTTTTTGATAAATGTTTAGGATTTAACTATTTTACAGATGCGCAAGACTTGCCACAGATGGATGGCAAATTAAAGTATGTTTTGCTTACCTATCGCAGCAGAATCTTCTCGTGGCTGTATAAAACACCACAATGCGATATGAAAACGGTTATATCTGAGATGGCAATGAAATTGATTCAGAATAAAATTGCAAATGGGTATTATGGCCGCGCTTGTGAGCAGCTAAACTTGCTGCTTTCTTTAGAGGATTATTTTAAAGAAAATGATGAAATGGAGGAGCTTATGAGAACTGTACAAGATAATTTTAAAAAACATATTGATTCAAAGGAGGAATGGAATTTTAATGACGAGGAGTATTATTATGCAGTAGGCCAGTTGGTTTATTATTTTCTGTCAAAATCCAAATCTGCTAAGAAACCACTTTCAATGGCAAATCAGTTCTTGAATGCAGACAATGATAAGCTTATCAAAGACAAAATTTGTCAGATGTTTAAGCGCTATGACCATGCAATCGATTTGGAGAAGGACAGCAGAGCAAAAAATGTGATTCATCATGTTTTAATGTATGAACCAGAAGGTAAAAAAGTGATGCAGCGGGAACTGATTGCTGGATTGACAGCAGAAAATGCATTTTATGTAAAAAAAGAAGAATA
>CAJUAE010000104.1:0-6342 GCA_910583965.1 uncultured Lachnospiraceae bacterium | reverse complement strand
AAAATAGTATAGACGTTGTGCGTCTATAAACAGGAAATGGAGGAAAATAAAAATGATGAAACAAAGAGTGTATGGCGTGATGGGAATCTCATCAATTATGGCAAATTGGAATGCCGATTTTAGCGGATATCCCAAGACAACTTCCAAGGGGGAAATTTTTGGAAGTGACAAAGCGTTTAAGTATCCAATGAAAAAGATGTGGGATGAAAGTGGAGAAAAGGTTTTATACATAAAATCTATGGAAATCGTTCCAGACAAAAAAAACACAGTCAATAATATTATTCCAAAAACACTGTTGGAGCGCTATAAACAACTTTTTCATTCGGAGGATACAACAAATGCAAACAATGTTTTGACAAATTTGTTTTGTGCAGTGGATGTCAAAAATTTTGGTGCCACTTTTGCAGAGAAGGGCTGTAATATTTCAATAACAGGTGCTGTACAGTTTGGTCAAGGATTTAATAAATATGCAGATAGTGCGCCGCAAGAACAGCAGATTCTCTCCCCATTTCGAGATGCAAAAGCATCACAAAAAGCAAAAGACGGAGAGGAAGCAAAAAATTCATCTCTAGGCACAAAAATTGTAAGTGACGAGGCACATTATTTTTATCCGTTTAGCATTAATCCAAAAGCGTACAAAGAATATGTTGAACTAGGCGTTACACAAGGATATACACAAGAGGATTATCAAAAATTTAAAGAGACTGCGCTGTGTGCGGCAACTTCTTTTGCAACCAATGCAAAAGTAGGCTGTGAGAATGAATTTGGACTGTTTATTGAAACACAAGAAGATGTGTACTTGCCGAATCTTGCCACATATATTCAGTTTGAACACAACAATGAAGAAAAGAATATTATTCGAGTGAATTGTAGCAATCTATTACAGGAATTTGCCACAAGAATAAACGCAGTAGAAATTTATTATAATCCATTTACAACAAAGTTGGAAACGGATATTTCAGATGTAAAAATGTATCATATTTTTACGCGAAAGGAATTGTAGAATCGTATGGAAATTTTGAAATTTACTTTGTCTGGAAAACAGGCAATGTTCAAAAAGCCAGAGGTCAATGCAATCTACTACTATACCTATGGACAGATTCATAAGCCCGCGCTTCTAGGAATGTTTGGTGCGATTTTGGGATATAAAGGATATAATCAGCAGAAATCAGACAAGTATCCGGCGTATTATCAAACCTTAAAATCACTCCAAATCAGTATTTTGCCCAATGCACAAAAAGGATATTTCTCCAAAAAAATTAGTTGCTTTAATAATTCTGTTGGCTATGCATCGCGGGAACAGGGAGGGAATCTGATTGTAAAAGAGCAGTGGCTTGAGTATCCATCGTGGGATATTTTGGTGTTGTTAGATTGCGATGAGGCAAAAAAATTGGCAGATAGTATTATAGAACGAAGGTGTATTTATATTCCGTACCTCGGCAAAAATGATCATCTGGCAGATATCACACAAGAATCAATTGTTGAGGGGAATGTCCAAGAAAATATAGAACAACTCGATTGTCTTTTTCCAAAAGATATGGCAGAAATTGATGCAGATGAAAATCTATTTGGTGGTTTTAAATATGAAGAAGCACTTCCTATCGGACTTGATGAGGAGACAAATCAATATCAATTACAACGGTTTGTCTATACGGATATGATTCTTAGCAATATAAAAAATACTGTCTGGAAAGTGGATGGAAAACAGGTTGTGTTTTATTAATACTCTAAAATATATGTAAGAAAATTGACAGTAAATTTGACTAATATATGAGTAGGGAAAATAAATTTTCTCTACTCAATTAGGAGAATATCAGTTTACAACTTTAAAAAAAAATAAATCGATGGTTTCTTAGTGAATAAATTTCGTCAGTTTTCTGTGGAGTTGTTGACTACGTTTTAAACGATTATTTGAGTAAAATCTAAAAAGTTGTAAAATGTTATTAGAAAATAGGATAAAAAAATGAAACTTACAGAGATATTAGATTTAACGTTACCAGTATATGCACACAAAAATTCAGAAGTGGAGACACAGAAGGAGACATTACAGGAGCATACAGACCGCTGTGAGAAGTATTTTATGCGCCTGTTAGATAAAGAAAAAATGCGTGCGGCATTTGAGGCAATGGAGCCTGTGTTGACAGGCGACACAGAGAAAAAGTATGCAGATTGGTTTTGGCAATCCATGCAAGATGTGATTTTATTTCATGATACAGGAAAAATAAATCCGATATTTCAACAAAAAGCAATGGAAAACAAAGCTTTTGATAAGATAATAATACCCAAATTGTACGAAAAAAATCATGCTGCGCTTTCTGCGTATATCTATTTGGATTATCATGTTGCACAATTGGAACAAATGCAAGAAAAAATATCAATCAATAGAGAGATATTGATAAAACTTTATGAAATTTTATGTGTTAATGCATATCTAATTATGAAGCACCATTCTAATTTGTCTAATTTCGCTGAGTTTGTTACTGCGATTCAGCCAGGTGGTAAACTTAGTAATATGGACACACAAATGATAGAGCGGTGCTATCATCAGATTTATAAAGGCAAGTATTCCAAGCGGTCTGTTGAAAGTTATGTAGGAATTTTGCGCAGAGCAAAAAAGGAGACAGAAGATCGTAAATTTGCAAAATTTTGTTATACAAAATTGCTGTTTTCTTTGTTGACGGCATGTGATTACTATGCGACAAATGAATATATGACAGGGACAGAAATCAAAGACTTTGGTTCTATCAGAGAACTAACAAATCTGAGAGAATCTTTTGAAAAAACAAAAAGAATGCAAGCAATTCGAGCATTTCAGCCTCAAAATGTAACAGATGATGGAAAAGACATCAATTATCTAAGAACAATGCTTTTCTATGAGGCAGAACAAAATCTTATTAAAAATTCCCATGAAGATATCTTTTATCTCGAAGCACCAACAGGCTGTGGAAAAAGTAATACCGGATTTAATTGCAGTTTTCATCTTGCAGAGCGTGGTATGGGCAAAATTATTTATGTCTATCCTTTTAATAATCTAGTAGAACAGAATAAGGCAAGCTTGGAGGAAATGTTTGAGGGAGAGGATATTTTAAAAAGGGTTGCTATTGTCAATTCAATAACACCAATTAAACGCGATGAAAAATTAGCAGAAAATCACCAAGAGTTTGAAGAAAACTGGTCTGAATGCAATTGGAGTAAGTCTTTATTAGACAGACAATTTTTAAATTATCCAATTTTATTAACAACACATGCAAGTCTTTTTCAAACGATGTTTGGAACAGAAAGGGAGGCTATCTTTGGATTTCATCAGCTTGTGGGAAGCGTGATTGTGTTAGATGAAATTCAAAGTTACAAGAATGCTATCTGGACAGAAATTATGATGTTCTTACAGTATTTCTGCAAATATTTACACTGCAAAGTGCTCGTTATGTCTGCTACATTACCCAATCTGACTGTCTTGACTGGAAAAAAAGACGGGGTTATACATTTGATTGAAAATCGGGAATTTTACTTTTGTGACAAAAGATTTCAAAACCGCGTTGAGATTTCCTATGAATTGTTAAAGGAACAGAATTTTGATGAAAATGCATTGTATTTGCACATAAAAGAACAGGCAAAAACAAAGAAAAAGATTTTGGTTGAGTTTATTCAAAAGGAAATGGCATATCGATTTTTTGATAAACTGGCATCAGACATAGAGATAAAGGCTGTAGTGGACCGCATGACTGGCGATGACAATTCGGTTGATAGAGAAAAGATACTACAACGTATTAAGACAGAAAATTTTGCGCAAAGTGGATATATTTTGATTGCAACGCAGGTTGTGGAAGCTGGAATCGATATCGATATGGATATTGGATACAAAGATATCAGTACATTGGACAGCGAAGAACAATTTATAGGAAGAATTAATAGAAATGCGCATCGAAATGGCATTGTATTTTATTTTGACTTATATCCAGCAAAGCGCATTTACGGTGAAAATGACTACAGAGTCAGTGAACAGTTCACATTAAAAAATGTCCAAATGCAGCAACTTTTAATAGAAAAGAATTTTTCAGAGTATTATGGACAAGTTATGAAGGTTATTCAAAATAATCGGAATAATGCATCGGATTCTATTGGAATTGAAACATTTATGGAAGATGTCGGTTCTTTAAACTTTCGGAAAATAATGGAAAGAATGCAACTGATTGAGGAAGATCAGTGGAGAATGTCTGTCTTCCTAGCGCGGACAATTGTTCTGGCAGATGGGAAAACGATTGACGGCAAAGAACTATGGAATCAATACAAGCAAATTCTTAGCAAACCGCCAAAAGACTATGCCCAATTTCGTGTCAAACTATCCGAAATCAGCAGCAAACTCAATCTTTTTATTTACCAGATAAAGAAAAATTCAGACATCACTTATACGGACAGAGTGGGTGAAATTTATTGTATAGAAAACGGGGAAGATTTTTTTGTCGATGACAGGTTAGATAAAAAGAAACTGGAGGAAAAAGGAGGTCTGTTTATTGACATTTAATCATACGCGAGTGAATGGAACGCTTATCAATTATTTTTTTCATTGTAAAAGACAATGTTATCTGCATGGAAATCGATTAAATCTCGAGGATAATAGCGAGCTTGTTCAGATTGGACGCGCAATTCACGAAGTCAAGGCGGGGGAAAGCGAGAATACAGAAATTGCAATTGAGAATATTCGATTGGATAAATTGACAGCCGAATATTTGACAGAAACAAAAAAATCGGATGCAGATATAGAAGCTAGTAAATGGCAGCTCTATTTTTACCTAAAAATTCTAAAAGATAAAGGAATTATTAGAAAGGGAAAATTAGAATTTGTAGAAAAAAATAAATCCAAAAAAGCAACAATGATTCTTGAACTGAAGGATGCAGAAGAAAAACAATTAAAGCAGATTGAGATACAAATTGAAAAATTGCTTCAATCGGATACTATCCCAGAAGTTGATGAACGGGCTGGTTGCAAAAAATGTGCATATTATGAGTATTGTTTTATATAAACTTTTATTTATGTTTGATATTGTAAGAAGATTTTTGCTCGATCTGTGGTACATTGATTTAAGAATACCATTAACATTTTTAGCAACATAGAATTAACTTGCATTTCCAACACCAAAATTTTTAGCGGAAACGCAAGTATGCTTTGTAACATAGAATCCGCGATACTTGATAATTCTTTTACTGTCCGCGAAAAACGCAAGTATGCTTTGCAACATAGAATCAACTTACATACCATAATAAATTTATATAGTTTTCTCCAAATATTTAAAGACTAAAAAGTACAGTGATAAAACGTTTGCGCATTTAACAGAAAGTTTATTGTAAAGATAAGTAGTGGAAGAATACAAGAAGCTATTTGTACAACAAAGGGGATGAAGAAAGATGGGAAGTACGCGATATATCATGTCACAGGGAGAGTTGACCCGCAAAGATAATTCATTATGTTTTCGTAGAGATGGGAAAAATGTCTATATACCAATAGAGAATACCAAGGAAATTTATTGTCTAAATGAAGTGAGTATCAACACAAAACTTTTAGACTTTCTAGCATCGAACCATGTCGTAATACATTTCTTTAATTATTATGGTGGATATAGTGGTACTTACTATCCAAGAGAACAGTATTGCAGTGGAAAACTATTAATAAAACAAGTTTATGCCTATGAGAATCGACGTATGGAGATTGCAAAGGCAATTGTACATGGAATTGGAGAAAATATCTATGAAATCTTGTATCATTATTACAAGCATGATAAAAAAGAAGTAAAGACAACAACTGACTGGATTAGAAAAGAATTTCACAAGAATGTGGATTTATCAGAAAAAATAACTGAACTGATGTCTGTTGAGGGAGAAGTATGGGCAAGATTTTATGCTAATTTTAAATATTTTTTACCAGAGGATTTTGTTATGAATAAGCGTGTGAAGCGTCCTCCTGATAATCCGATAAACGCATTGGTTTCCTTTGGAAATACACTTCTTTACACCAAGACAATCTCAGCGATTTACAGAACACATTTGGATCAACGAATCAGTTTTTTGCATGAACCATCAGAGGGGCGTTTTTCTCTAAGTCTTGATTTGTGTGAGGTATTTAAACCAGTCATTGTTTATAGAACAATCTTTGAGTTGGTAAACAATAGGAGATTGCAGGTGGAAAAACACTTCGATAGGAAAGTCAACTATTGTTTACTTAACGAAGAAGGGCGCAAACTTTTTATTGAAGCTTTTGAACAACGGCTGGAATCTGTTTTTTATCACGAGCGACTAAAACGCAAAATAACTTATCGGACAGCCATTAAATTAGATTGCTATAAATTA
>CAJUAE010000103.1 GCA_910583965.1 uncultured Lachnospiraceae bacterium | reverse complement strand
GCGAGCAATTCATCCCACGACTAAAGTCGCGGGTGTTCTTGCCCTATTCATAAAATTGTATCTATTTAATTAAGATTATTCTTGAAATAACGTTTGTTTAATTTCAATATTGGAAAACTTATTTACATCTTTTATTAGGTATCGGGGAACATTTTCGTACCGGCTAAGCCATTTGCCTTGTATTCCTAAATAATCTGCAACCTCTCGTGGAAGTGCACCATTATTAAATAAAATTCGTATTCCCATATTTCTAAGAGAAGAAAATGTCAAATTATTTCCAAGATTGTTTTCTGTAACTACTTTATTCAAAGCATGTTCTAAAGTGCGAACAGCACATGGTGTATGTCGTTTAGATATCAATAAATATTCATAACTGGCTTCGGTATTATTACATAATTGTTGGAGCATAGAATACAAGTCATCAGGAACTGCTAGATATCGAGGATATTCACCAAGTTCATTCTTACAAACGAATTTAAGATACATTTTATCACTGTCCATAACAATTTGCTTCTTTTTTAGTGTAGAAATATCACTGATAGTTAAACACATTTTAAATGCAAGACACACAGCTGCTTTTAAACTTAATGTAGGACACAGAGACAATAAAGCGTCAATATTCTCCATTGAAGGAAAATCAGCCTCATGATATTCCATTTTATCAGGAATAGTTATAATAATATCATCAAATGGATTTCCATTATGGCAGCAGGGAAAGGTTTCTCCTTTTAATTCGTCGTTCGCAGATAGTTCATTTATATATTTATAAAAAGCTTTTAAGGAATGTATCAGTGTTTTGATATATAAAGGTTTATATGTGCCATTAAGAATATCATTGATGCAAGAATCATAAAAAATTTTAGCATCATTTTTTGTAATATAAAATATTTCTTTTCCACTTCTATTCACTAATTTTCGTAATGCTGAAACTGTATTTTTTTTTCCTTGAGGAGTTGTTTTATACTCTGCTAACAACTTGGTAAAATGTGAATCATTAATTTTAGTATTAATTGGACAATCCATTTAATTTGCTCCTTTCTACAGTATAAGATAAGGATAGTATATCATGAATATTATAATTTGTTCAAGCGTCCCTTTCTTTTTAGGGGTGTTGTTTTTGGTTTATTAATGGGATTGTTTTTAAAGTTTAGGGATTGTGGTGAAAAGAGGTGAGTTTTTTGCGTAAGTTCAAACATATTACGTAAAAAAGTGTGCGGTCTAGTTTTGTTATCTATGTGTTACCATAGCAACGAGTTAGAAAAAAACACTGTGCGAAAGGACTGTCCCTTCAAAATGATTTTATGCTGTCTGATTGATTGCTATGTGGCTATATACTGCGCCCTTACTTTTTACACAATTTTTTTAACATTTTTCTTTTTAATTCCATAAACTATTATAAATTACCATTTCTTATTTTGACAATTATTTTATCATATAATGTCGCTTTAGGCAATCTATAAGATTGTAATTGCAAATAAAATTATTGTTTAACCTTCCACTATTTCCGCTAAACTAAATATAGAGGTGACAAAATATGAATAACAACCGTGAACAACAATACAAAATGCTTGGGCTAAACATTGCCTACTATCGAAAACTACATGGTTTAACACAATTACAACTTGCTGAATTAGCAGGCATTAGTCGCACACATATGAGCAATATTGAAGCTCCTAATATGCCAACCTCCATATCATTGGATACTTTGATGGATCTTGCCGATGCTCTGGAAATTCCAGTCAGTTCACTGCTGACTTTTAAATGATAGGCGTCTTCCTTTTGTGATTATAATCACAATCTCAATATTGCACAATCCCATTTTTCGGTTTATTTTTATTATAACCGATACTTTCTCAAAGGTGTTTACAATATATTACAGTGAACACCTTTGTTTAACGTACAATTAAGGCATAAAACTGTATATATGTCTAAATGCTTTATAATCTCCATTTCCATAAATCTTTTTCTCAGAAGTAATATTGTCTTTGGTTACTTATTTATCAGCTTTCCATTTTTGTTTCTTTACTCTTAAATTAAAGTATAACAAACGCCATGGACAAAAAATGTCTATCATAAAAAATTTTCTAACACTTTTACAATATTTTTCGCTACATAATTTCCTTTCTGCTTCTGTATGTATAAAAAATAGATTGAATCAGAATCATTTTTAATGATTCAACCGCACAGTTGGATATTTTTTTCATATACTATTCTATACAGAAATGCATCAATGAAAGGCGGCGTTTGCAAATGTTCCAAAATCCCCAAGGGAAACCTTTTCTCCGTCTAGATCACGTAAATTTTTCTTACTATAGTAATCTTGGTGAAGTAAAGGTTCTAAATGACATAAATTTTTCAATTGAAAAAGGCGTTTTTGCAGCATTAGTCGGTCCAAGTGGTTGCGGTAAATCTACAATTCTCTCTCTAATTGCTAATTTGCTAAAACCAGTAAGCGGTTTTATTACATTTTATTCTGAAGACTTTAACGCTCCACGCGTTGGATATATGCTACAACATGACCACTTATTAGAATGGCGCACAGTATACCAAAATATTATGCTTGGTCTTGAGATACAAAAAAAGAAAACAACAGAAAATTTAGAACTGGTGGACAATTTATTAGAAAAATATCATCTATCTAATGTAAAAAAACAAAAACCGTCTTCACTCTCTGGTGGAATGCGCCAGAGAATTGCTCTAATTCGAACACTTGCCATCCGCCCTGACCTTTTGCTGCTTGACGAACCATTTAGCGCACTTGATTATCAAACTAGACTTAACGTATCAAAAAATGTTCATGATATTATCAAATCGGAACAAAAAACAGCAATTCTTGTAACGCACGATATCTCTGAAGCTATTTCTATGGCAGATATTGTCTTTGTACTTACAAAATCACCCTGCGCGATAAAAGATGTCATTCCAATCGAATTTGAAACGAATGGAATACAAAGAGAAGACATAAGAAAATCAAAACTCTTTCAGGAATATTTTGATAAAATATGGAGGGAAATGCAAAATGAAAACACCGAAATCGAAATATGAAAATAATTTAAACATGGCCGCACTTACACCTGGCCAAAAGAATTTTCTGCGTCACCAGAAACTGCAAAAATTATATATCTTCTGGAGTAGAATTTTACTATTTGTAGCTTTTATAATGCTTTGGCAAGTATCATCTGATTTAGGTTGGATTGACCGTTTTTATTTTAGCTCCCCTATTGCAATCGCACAATTATTTTGGCATGATATAAAAGATATGTCGCTATTAAGTCATATTGGCATTACTCTTTTAGAATCAGGAATCAGTTTTTTACTAATTATTGCTCTTTCTGTATTAACAGCTACCTTTTTCTGGTTTTATCCTTCCCTAGAAAAAATGTTTGAGCCGTTTCTAATTGTACTTAACAGCCTACCAAAATCCGCACTGGCTCCACTAATCATCGTATGGCTAGGTACAGGCACTCGTACCATTATTCTATGTGGAATATCTGTTGGTATATTTGGTTGTATTTTAAATTTATATCAATCATTCGCACAAACTGATCCGGAACGTCTAAAACTAATTGAGACCTTAGGTGGTACAAAACTACAAGCTTTTACTAAAGTTGTATTTCCAGGAAATATTCCTACTTTTATTTCTCTCTCTAAAGTCAACATTGGTCTTGCCTTAGTGGGAGTAATTATTGGAGAATTTCTTGCCGGAAGAAAGGGATTGGGATATCTCATTATCTATGGAAGCCAAGTTTTTAAACTAGATATGGTTATTTTAAGTATTGTTATTCTCTGTATTATTGCGATGGGCATCTATGCACTTCTGAATCTACTAGAAAAGAAAATATAACAAAAAGCAGGAAATCTTTAGACTTCCTGCTTTTAATATCCTAAAACCGTTTCTGCTGATTCTTTGGTTGATTGATTCGTTTTCTAATATATCAACCTTAACATAGTCAACTGCTTCGATTTCATACAATTCTTACAATATAATGATGGTACTCTTTTCCCTTTTTCTACAGTAATTTTTGTTTTGCACTTTGGACAAATATATTCCAGCATATCTTTCTCTTTTGTTTTTCGTCCCATATTTACTTACTCATTCCTTAAATCTTTAACCCTAATGCCTATTCGCCTACTTTAGCAGGCACTCAAAATTACAATTTTATAATACCATAGTTCTATTAAAATTGCAATAATTATCATACTTTTTTATTCCGTCTTTCCAACTGCTGTTACAATTCACACCAACGCCAGTTTTTATCAGCTTATAAATAATTGAGGTGTGAATTATAACAGATTTTGCACACAAAATGCTAAAAGGCAAGCATTTTGGCGCATGATTCCCACTACTTTGGCGTAGGTATGAAAAGTAACCAACTGCTGCCATTGTAAAAACGCTAAATACGCTCTAATTTTATATTAAAATCCAAATCAAATTCTCTTAAAAATATTCATTATTCTATTTAACAATGCTTTTATTGATCCTATTTATCTAAACTTACAAAATAATAACATGATACTAAGGTCTTTTAAAAATGAATTGTGCAATTTTCATTAAAAATACCTATGAAAGTATTGTAAAACATATTTTTCAATTTAGTCGTTATGCAATTTCACAATAATTATTCCATAAATTAATCTTTTGACCTTAATATCGTAACATTACCTATGAAAAGTAACTAAAATTTTCCTTAATAAATATAGATATAGGATTGTATACATAGCTTTAAGAGCGTATTATAAATTAAGAATAAATTTAGAGATAATTTAGAGAAAAATAAAGTAAAATATAAGTTATATCAGAAACTATTTTTTCGATTTCCAAAGTCTTTTATTATATCATATCTCAAAAAAGATTATTTATACTAAATGGAGGATAACTATGCGTATATTGCTTGCTGAAGATGATAAAAAATTGAATGAATCCCTTACAAATCAACTAATTTCAAGGGGATTTAGTGTAGACTCCTGCTATGACGGGGAAGAAGCTCTCTATTATGCCACACAAAATATCCATGACGTCATACTGCTTGACAGAATGTTACCCAATATGGAAGGCACTATGGTACTAACTAGACTTCGTAAACAAGGTATCAATATTCCAATTATTCTAATTACTGCTCTTGGAACTTTAAATGATAAAGTAGCTGGGTTAAATCTTGGCGCTGATGATTATCTAGTCAAACCCTTTGCATTTGAAGAATTGCTAGCACGCATCCAGTGTGTCACAAGGCGCTCTCCTATCATCAATCAGGCAGTCTTACCCTCCTACTGTGATATCCGATTTGACAGCACATCAAATATGCTCACAGGACCAATGGGTAGCTGCACTTGTTCTAAACGTGAAGGTACTATGCTTGAAATCTTTATTAAAAATGGCGGACAAACACTTTCTAGAAGTATGCTCCTACTAAAAGTTTGGGGACCTGACAGTGATGTTGAGGAAGGGAATCTAGACAATTATATTTACTTTGTTCGCAGACGACTAAAAGCAGTTGGTAGTTGCCTAAAATTAAGAACGATTCGTGGTATTGGTTACTGTCTATTGAAAGAGTAAAATACTTATTTTGGAGGAAAATTTTTATTATGAACACCATCAAAAAAGCCCACTTTCAACTGACACTATTAAATGGCTGTATTACCACTCTAATTTTGGTTGTTATGACACTTGGTTACTTGTTTATTTCTGAAAATAACATGATGAAAAATAAAATGTATTCTTATCAAAGTGATATTTACACAATTACTTCCTATATTGAGCAGCAGGATATTATCAGTAACACATGGCTATCACAACTCGAATCTGGAAAAAAATATTATGTATCCCTGATAGACAATAGTACTGAATTTTTATATGATATTAACAAAGTACAAGAAAATAAAGAAAGAAAACATGTGCTTGAACAAGCCTGGTATTATTACCAGAATGAAAGTCTCTCCCAAATTCCACATGTACTTTCTTACAAAAGTAGTTATGTTTCTTTTATTTTAAAATGCAAAGATAGTACAAATATCACTTTTTCTAAATACTGCTGCTTTGTAATTCATATGAAAAAGAATACATCAAACCTAAAAATTCTGTTAGCAGCACCACTTGAAAATCTCCAAAATCAAATAGTAAGACAACGTTTTTTATTTTTGGGTATTATTACCTTTGCTCTTATCGCCATCTGGATATTTGCTTGGATTTTTACTGGAAAGTTGCTAACCCCTGTTGAAACAAACCGACTTCGACAGAATCAATTTATTGCTTCTGCCTCACATGAACTCCGCACACCACTTGCAATTATACTTTCTTGCGCTGAAATAGGAATTGATAAAAATTCATGTTCTGAACTAGTCACTATTAAAAACGAAGCACTTCGCACATCAAGACTTCTAAACGACATGCTCACCCTATTAAGCTGTGATACTGGACATTTGGACATTAAACCAATATCCACGCAACTTGATACTCTAGTGTTAAATGCCTGCGAATCTTTTGAAAATATGGCAACAGCAAAACATATTAAACTCAATATCCATCTTCCCGAATCAACACTCCCAGACTGTATATGTGATAGTGATCGCATTATACAAGTACTCACAATCTTTCTTCATAATGCAATCAGCTATACTCCAGAAGGTGGTAGTATCTGTCTCTCTCTCGTTCATCTAAACAAATGTTTTGAAATAAAGATTTCTGATACAGGTATAGGAATCAGCGATGAAGAAAAAGGCAAAATATTTGACCGCTTTTACCGAAGTAATAAAGCTCGAAACGACAAAAACCACTTTGGGCTTGGGTTGTCCATCGCTTATGACATTATTACAGCACACTATGGAAATATCAAAGTAACTGATACGCCAGGTGGTGGCACTACCTTTATAATAACACTTTGCAACCAACCGATATCCAAATTTACTTTTTAAAAAACCATTTCAAACCAGGTAAATAAGAAAAACAAAAAGCGTGTATCGAACTACAATTCAATACACGCTTTAAAATGCTATAATATATTCACATACAAGATGAAACCTACAATATCTTAAACCTCAGCAGAATCTACCACCTTGTTTGCTCTTGCCTTCACTTGTGCCTCTTGAATATCACTTGGTGTCTGTTCATATCTTGTTATTTCATACTCAAAATTTCCACGCCCACCAGTCATAGAACGAAGCACAGTACAATACCCTGTTAATTCCATCATTGGAATGTCTGCCTCAATAACCTGTTTTCCATTTCCAGCTGGATTCATACCAAGCACTCTGCCACGCCGCTTGTTCAAGTCTCCCATAATATCTCCTGTGTAACGCTCTGGTGCTGTCACTTTAAGAGATGCAATCGGCTCAAGAAGCACAGGCCCTGCCTCCATAAAACCTTTCTTAAACGCTTGAATGGCAGCAGTCTTGAACGCCATTTCCGAAGAATCCACAGCATGATAAGAACCGTCGTACAAAATACCTTTCACACCTACAACTGGATATGCAGCCAAAGGTCCCTTCAAAACTGATTCCTGCATCCCTTTCTCAACAGCAGGGAAATAATTTTTAGGTACTGCACCTCCAACAACCTCCTGCTCAAATACATATGCTTTCTCCAAATCACCAGACGGCTCAAAACGCATCTTAACATGACCATATTGCCCATGTCCACCAGACTGCTTTTTGTATTTGTATTCCACATCAGATTTCTTCTTAATTGTCTCACGAAATGCAATCTTTGGATCACTCAATTCAATCTCACACTTATACTCATTTGCCAGACGACTCTGAATAATCTCAAGCTGTTGGTCACCAATTCCATAAATCAACGTCTGTCTATTTTCTACATCATTAACAACTTTCAAAGTTTGATCTTCATGTGACATCTTCTGCAATGCCTGTGAAACCTTATCGATATCACCCTTATTGGGCACCTTATAACGCTTTGCTGTATATGGTTTTGAAATCTCAAACTTACCATACTCAATTATAGTTGCCTTTGTGGAAAGTGTATTTCCTGTTCTTGCAGCCGTAAGTTTTGCAATCGCACCGATATCACCTGCATGAAGCTCACTAATTTCAATCGGCTTACTACCCTGTAATATATAAAGTTTATTAACTTTTTCCTCCACGTCTTTATCTTTGTTGTAGATTGCATCGTCTGCCTTAAATACACCAGAGCAAACTTTAATCAAAGAATATTTTCCAATAAATGGGTCAACAATTGTCTTGAAGACATAAGCCGATTTCGCCTTTGAGAAATCATAATTTGCCTCAAAAACTTCATTTGTCTTCATATTAAAACCTGCTATCTGTCTGTTCTCAGGACTTGGCATATATTTTACAATATCATCTAACAATGTATATGTACCCTGGCATAACAGACTTGAACCCATACTGATTGGAACAATGGAACTGTCTATAACGTTGGTGCGAAGCGCTGCACGAATCTCATTTTCAGAAAATGTTTCTCCACCAAAATAGCGGTCCATAAATTCCTCACTCGTCTCAGCAACTGCCTCCATTAATGTATCTCTATATAAATTCAGATTATCCATACTGTAGTCTGGTATCTCACACAGCTCCACATCTTTGCCTTTCCAGCGGTTTCCTGTCTCACTCACAACATTCACATAACCCACAAACTTTTCATTCTCTCTGATTGGAAAATGGAATGGCGCAATCTTCTTGCCATACATCTCAGTGAGCTTTTCGACAACATTTTTGAATGACGCATTATCTGCATCCATTCCAGTCACATAAATCATTCTTGGCAGCTTGTATTTCTCACACAACTCCCATGCCTTTTCTGTACCTGCCTCAACGCCAGACTTACCTGATACCACGATAACTGCCGCATCCGCTGCACTGATCGCCTCCTCAACCTCACCAATAAAATCAAAATATCCTGGTGTATCAAGGACATTAATCTTTACGCCATCCCATTCAATTGGCACAACCGATGTGCTGATAGAAATCTTTCTTTTCTGCTCCTCTTTGCCAAAATCACTGACTGTATTTCCGTCCTCCACACGTCCCATACGTGATGTGATACCTGACAGATACGCCATTGATTCTACGAGACTTGTCTTCCCAGCCCCACCATGACCTAACAATACTATGTTTCGGATCTTATCAGTTGTGTAAACATTCATTGCAGCTACCTCCTATTTTAGGGAGTATTCTCAACTATCCTGAAAATACTCTTATTTAATAATAATTACCCATGCCAATTCATAAGTTGTCACCTAAAACATTTTTATTCGGTTTTAAGCTGCCTATGACAATTTATTTCGTTGTCAGGCACAGACTCTATAAAATTGATTCTAAAATCATTTGTGCATGGCTTAACTATTACAATTTTACTATATATTTTCAGACAATTCAATCATTTTTGTGCAATTTGTATACAGCATTTTGCATAAAATACTTTTAAAAATTTCATGTGAATTGACGAAATTTTATACTTGACATATTTAGAAATAATTTGAAAATATAGTAATAAATTTAGTTATTCTACACTGGGTCTAACATACTTTACAGATTTCTAATACAATGATAAAATAGGTTCGCAAGCTTCAAAGAACTTTATAATATTTTTTGAAAGGAATTATTTGTATTATGAATTGTATGATAGATAATAATAAACATTATAAATTCGGCTTTCTTAGTCTTGGATTAATTGGTGGTTCCATCGCACTCGCAATCAGACAAATTTATTCTAATGCTGAGATTATAGCGTATGCACGCAGACAATCCACCCTAGACGAAGCAATTACCGCTGGTGCTATCAATATTGGTACAACTGAAATAAACGAACTTTTTTCTGACTGTGACATCATATTTTTATGTGGTCCTGTTGCCATAAACAACCAATTTCTGGAACAACTCAAGCCATTTCTTTCTGAAAAAACAATTATTACTGATGTTGGAAGTGTCAAATGTTCTATTCATAAAGCCGTATCACAGCTTGGATTAGAACATCAGTTTATTGGCGGACACCCCATGGCAGGTAGCGAAAAAACCGGATTTGAAAACGCAAATCCCTTTCTTTTAGAAAATGCATACTACATTCTTACTCCTACAAAAACTGTTCCCAGTGAGGCTATTGCTGGATATTATTCTCTTGTAAAAAAAATGGGAGCTATCCCAATGATTTTAAACAGTCAAGAACACGATTATATAACTGCTGCCATAAGTCACGTTCCACACCTTATCGCTGCTGCTCTTGCAAATCTAGTACATGATCACGATTCTGCAGAAGGTACTATGAAAATGATTGCTGCTGGAGGTTTCAAAGACATTACACGCATTGCTTCATCCTCCCCCGACATGTGGGAATCCATCTGTATGTCAAACACAGAAAATATTGCTGATTTGCTAGACGATTATATTCATTCATTACAATCAATCAGCAATGCCATACGCACAAAACAAACAGGATTCACCCATAACTTATTTACTGCCTCAAAAGAATATCGGGATTCCTTTTCTGATCTGCCAAGAGGCCCAATCAACAAAATATTTGCATGTTATGTGGATATTCCTGACGAAGCGGGCGCAATTGCCTCACTCGCTACATTACTGGCCAAGGCAGACATTTCTATCAAAAATATTGGAATTATACATAACCGTGACTTTGAAGAAGGTGTGCTGCGCATTGAATTTTATGAACAATCCTCCTTAGAGGAAGCTATCACCTTACTCAAAAAACTACATTACTCCATTTATCAAAGAAAATAAAGAATAACTATCTTTTGCTTTCATAGGAAATTTCATTATCGCATAAAATATTATAGAATTTATCACTATTATGAGGTTTCCTATGTGGGCTAAATTAAAACCCTATTTTAT
Source organism: uncultured Lachnospiraceae bacterium (assembly GCA_910583965.1). Lineage (GTDB taxonomy): Bacteria > Bacillota > Clostridia > Lachnospirales > Lachnospiraceae > COE1. Next base: position 616 of record CAJUAE010000103.1, on the reverse strand, counting down.
TGCTGTCTTTATTGCGCTTGGCGTTGGTGGTCTCTCAACCGTTCTCACACATAACAATATGAAAATTTATGCTGTTCTAAACAAACCTCCGCTTGCTCCACCTGCAGTTCTCTTTCCAATTATCTGGACAGTCCTCTATGTACTGATGGGGATTGGAAGTGCCCGCATTTATCTACAAAAAACCGAATCTTCCTACGAAGTATTAGACGCGTTACTCAGCTATGCATTACAATTAATCCTAAATTTCTTCTGGCCCATTATTTTCTTTAATATGTTTACATTTTTATTTGCATTTATATGGATTGTTGTATTGTGGTCTGCTATTCTTAAAATGATGTTTAAATTTGGCCAGCTAGATACCATTGCCTCTTACCTTCAAATTCCTTACCTATTGTGGGTAACTTTTGCCGGTTATTTAAATTTCATGATTTATCTTATGAATTAGAAACCTCTTAAAAAACACTTATAAACACTAGAGCGTGCTTGAAATACTTTCTGCTAAATGTATCTTAAAACAGAAATAATTTTTCAAACACGCTCAATATGATACAACTATGTAAAATACTTGAGAGTTAAAAGTTTGTACCACTAAGAAGCCAGTGAATCCCAGTAAATT
>CAJUAE010000102.1 GCA_910583965.1 uncultured Lachnospiraceae bacterium | reverse complement strand
AATTGTAATACTATGAAAAAATAGATGGTTTATAATATACTTTCAGTATGAGGACTTTTGCATAACAAAACTTTGCATATCGTCTTAAACCTTACTATGAGTGATTTCTATGTTGTGAATTGTAACAGTAATTTCCTGCCAGTTTATTTTTATGTATAGTTTGTACATAATAAACAGTATAAAACAGTTGACAACAGTTTAAGACTGTTATATACTGTTTATATCAAGAACAGATTTGTTGTTTCTTGATACGTGTTCATGAACCAATAATAATAGAAGTTTCTCTATTAAAAATAAAAGGATGTTGATAATAATATGAATTTAATAATTAATCATACTTCAATGCAGCCTGTCTATGAACAGATTGTATGTCAGATTAAGGACCGGATTATGCATGGAGAATTGATTGAGGAAACCATGCTTCCATCTGTTAGGACTTTGGCAAAGGAAATCAAAGTGAGTGCATTGACAGTCAAAAAGGCATATGACCAGTTAGAAACGGAAGGATTTGTTATCACTGTACATGGTAAGGGAAGCTTCGTGGCAAGTATCAATCAGGCGCAGATGCTTGAAGAAAAGAAAAAAGAAGTTGAGTCTGAATTTGAGCACACAATTCGGAAAGCGCGGAGCTGTGGTATGGAGAATCATGAAATTCAAGAACTGTTTGAAATTGTACTTGAGGATACATGATATTTGGAGCATATTTTAGAAGGGAAGTGTTTTGAATGATTCGATTAGATAATGTGATGAAAGAATATGATAATTTTCGCTTGGAATGTTCTATGGAAGTGCTTTCGGGACAGGTCACAGGATTAATTGGCAGAAATGGTGCTGGAAAAAGTACCGCATTTAAAACGATGTTGGGATTGATTACAATAGATGGCGGAACAGTGACGATATTTGGGAAAGCAGTCAAGGACCTTACTGCACAAGATAGAGAAAAGATAGGTGTAGTGCTTGCGGATTCTGGTTTCAGTGGATACCTTAGTATCAATGATTTGATTCCTGTAATGGATACTTTGTATACGGATTTTTCGCGCAAAAAGTTTTTGGCCGACTGTGAACGTTTGCAGCTTCCATTAAAAAAGAAAATTAAAGATTTTTCTACTGGAATGAAGCGAAAGTTACAGATTCTTGCGGCAGTTTCGCACAATGCCAAACTTTTGATATTAGATGAGCCAACAGCAGGGCTTGATGTGGTGGCGCGGGATGAACTGTTAAATTTATTGCGGGAGTATATGGAAACAGGAGAGCGTAGTATTGTTATTAGCTCTCATATTTCTAGTGATTTAGAAGGTATCTGTGATGATGTATATATGATTGAAAATGGAAAAATTATACTTCATGAAGATACAGATGTGTTGTTAAATGAGTATGGATTACTAAAAGTCACAGTTGAGCAATATGATAAACTTGACCATAGATACTTTATCAAGACAAAAAAGGAACATTTTGGATATAGTTGTCTGACAAATCAAAGACAATTTTATCAGGAAAATTATCCATCTGTCATAATGGAAAGAGGTAGTATTGATGAGGTAATTACAATGTTAACCACGTAAAAGAATAGACAATATAATGTCGATAGACATTATATTCGCCCAAATGGGCATAAATTTACCATAATTGCATTCGCAATTATGGTTCAATAAAAATGGAGGATAAAGAGATGAGCAGACCAATAAAAGGTTTAATAATAAAGGATTTAAGATTGATTTTGTCACAGATGAAACTTTTTATGATCGTTATTATTGTGTGGGCACTTTTTATGACAGTTAATTTAAAAGGAACGTTTTTAATAGGGTATATTGCAATAATGTTTTCTTTTATAACCTTGGGTACCTTCAATTATGATGAAATTGAGAAGGGAATGTCCTATCTTTTGACGCTGCCTGTACAAAGGAAAGATTATATCAAGGAGAAATATTTATTAGGAATGATGATAACCATAATTCCGACATTGATTGTAATAGTGTTTACTTGCGTTTTTTATATTGTGAAAAATGCGGAGAAGGGGCTTCTGACTTATTTATTTTCTTCTATTATAGCAATACTGTCAGCGATTGTTCTAATGGTATTGGAGATTCCATTATATATTAAGTTTGGGCAGGAGAAGCGCAGGCTTGTTACAATACTGTCAATTGCTATTATGGGTGCCTGTATTGGAATGCTTGCTTCTCTTTACGAAACTGCAGGAGGAAATAATGCGGAACTTATACACAATATTCTTGATATGAATATAGGACTGTTATTATTGCTAATAATATTGGCAGTTATTGTACTTACAATAATCTCCTATAAAATTTCCTGTCTCTTTTTAGAGAAAAAGCAATTTTAATAGAAAGAATTTCATAGGACACACTCTAATTGACGGTCATAGGGTTCTTGCGCAACATGATATTGATTATATTCTAGCGCGTCGACACAGCCCATCGACTGATAAAAAGCTTGTGTTTCAACAGCAGAGTGCGCTGAGATATAGAGTTTCTTGGCGCCCTTTCTCTTTGCCCAGTCTTTTGCAGCACAAAATAGGATTTCTCCGATTCCTTTTCCGCGCATATCCTCGGACACGTGAATACAGGAAAGATCAAGGTATTCTTTTGCGCTGCCAAAGAAATTTGATTCAACAGAGATAAAACCTTTAAGCGCATTCTTTTGTGCTTTGTTGCAAAAAGCCGCATAGACAAAGCCACCAGTTTGAATGGTATTTTTTAAGCAATCAACTAAAAAAAGATAATCCGTTTCCGACCAATCATCAATAAAGGGATCCTCTTTGATAATCCACTTTTCATTGTCTCTGCGCCAGCACTTTCCAACTTTTTGATGTCGGATAAAATCGTGAAACAGTGCGCGACAAATCTCGTCAACACAAAGAACACGATAATAAATGTTATGTGCAATGTAGGCTTCAGACAATGCCATTACATGCTCAAGGATTTGGACATTTGAGCGGATAGGATGGTGTCTTTCTGATGAAGGCAAGTCCAGTTCCAGAGAATGGTTGACATCTTCAATAATATGGAGTGGTAGATGATGTGTAAGGCAGTTGTCTTTCATGATTGTAGTTTGTACCCAAGAATCCTTTGTGCCATGAAAAACAATGCCAGACTGCGGCGCAAAATCAAAGGTCTGTGCGAGCGGTGTATAATAGATATTTCGGCATATAATATTATGATTTTGGGCATAAGCTGTCGCGACAGCCGTTCCAATACTTTTGGAGAGAAAAAGAATTTCTTCGTATTCGCTCCAATTGATTTTTGCTAAAGAGGATTCTGTCTGCGCATAGGCTTGTTCAAAAGCTTCTGGAATGGAACGACTTAGATTGGTGTAGGTTAACTTGACTGTTTCATATTGATATTGCGTACAAAGTTTTCCGCTGTAATAAAGCAAAGGTTTGTCACAATGATATCCGATTCCGGGAAATAAGATAGCAATTTTCATAAAGTTCTCCTTTTATTCTTATAATGTTGTAAAAATATAAGCTCTTTAGAAATTGTAGAGAAATAACAAATACAAAATGCATAGTGTATAGTGTTCGTTATTTTCCTACAGATCTTTATCATAGATTATAGTAATTTATAATTGATATGTCAAAGGCTTTAATGTATACTTTTTGTATTGGCGTGTGCATAAAAACAACGTTTCTATTTTTCCAGAATCGGAATACAGAAACGTTGTAATTGATGAAACAAATTATAGTAATAATTCTACATTATATTTTTTTAGCCAGTAATTGACCTGCAACAGATAAGCAAGAAGCTGTGGACCAGCCATCAGTTGACCATAGAAAGGCCGGCCATAGTCAGAGGGCTGGCTAATGTATTCGAGCACTTTATTGAGATCAATTAATTCTCGCAGCGGTGCACGTGTGTCGGATAGCACTTCTACAATTGCAGTGCGCAATAAGTTTTCGTAGGCTGGGTCATAGGTTTTTGGATAGGGACTTTTTCTTCGATAGAGGATTTCTCCGGGAAGCAATCCCTCTGCGGACGCGCGCAACAATCCTTTGACTACGCCATCTTTGCACTTCATGGACCAAGGCACATTCCAGAGATATTCTACAATGCGATGGTCTGCAAATGGGACGCGCGCCTCAAGTCCAACATGCATACTTGTGCGGTCCATGCGGTCAAGTAGTGTCTGCATAAACCATTTGAGATTTAGATAAGAAATTTGTCTTCTGCGCGTTTCTTCTTTGTTTTCTCCTTCTAACACAGGAACTTCAGATATTGTTTTTGCGTAGGCCGCATGTGCGTATTCTTTTAATGGAAGAACAGACAATACATTGTCTTTTAAGAGCATTGTGCGCGGTGAAAAGTCCATAGACCAAGGAAAGCAGTCTGCGTCAAAGCATTCTTTTTTGTGAAACCATGGATAACCGCCAAAAATTTCGTCCGCACATTCTCCAGTAAGTGTTACTTTGTGGTTTGCGGCAACTCTCTTGCAGAAATAGAGCATGGATGCCTCGACGTCCGCCATACAAGGCAAATCTCTGGCGTCCACAGCCTCAAACAGATACTGATACAAATCTGCGTTGGCACATTCTAGGTACTGATGGTTTGTTTGACAGTGAGCAATCATCATATCTACCCAAGGTCTGTCCTGTGATGGCTGAAATGCGTTTGCTCGAAAATTTTTATCATTGTCTTTGAAATCAAAGGAGTATGTATCGAGCCTCTTACCCTGCTTATGAAGCTCGTTGCTGCATACCGCTGTGACAAGACTACTGTCCACACCGCCCGACAAAAAGGTACAGACAGGCACATCAGAAAGCATTTGCATTTTGATGGCGTCTGTGACCAAATAGCGGGTTTTCTCAACTGTATGTTGCCAGTCATCTTCGTGTGGATAGCTCTCTAGTTTCCAGTAGCACTTTGTAGAAAGGTGTTGAGAAAAGTCGGAGCCGTAATATTCAAGATAATGTCCCGGCAGCAGCTCATCTATGTTCTTAAAAACACCCTTTCCATAGGTCTTTGCAGGGCCAAGACCGAAAATCTCACAGAGTCCGTCGCGGTCTACCTGTGCCTTAAAGTCAGGATAACAAAGGATTCCTTTTAGCTCTGAGGAAAAGATGAGGGTGTTGCGAAAAAGGGTATAGAACAAAGGCTTTACCCCGAGTCTATCGCGAAAAAGATACAATCTTTGGAAGGTTTCATCATAGATTGCAAAGGAAAAAATACCGTTTAACTGTGTTATATAGGAAGTGCCATAGAGGAGATACCCCATTAAAATTACTTCCGTATCGCAAGTTGTTTGGAATACAATGCCCTCGCCCTCCAACGCGCGTCGAAGGATGGGCATATTGTAGATTTCACCGTTATAGACAATGACAGCGCGATGATTGTCGAGCTGCCTTGTCATGGGTTGCTGTCCACATGCGAGATCCAGAATAGACAGTCGTGTGTGGGAAAGTCCACAGTTTCTTGATAAATACACGCCGTTTTCATCTGGACCGCGGTGATTTTGGCAGGTATTCATTTTCTGCAAGATGGAAAACCATCTTGCGGATTCCTCTTTATAGTTTACATGAAAGCTGCTAAAGCCTGCGATTCCACACATTTTATGATAATCCTTTCCAATTTATTATGAATCAGTATAGAAATAATTAGAGATAATCTTTAAGGATAGGTTGATACTGTTTGTGCTCCAACGCCATTTCTAAAGTCGGTATCAGTAGGTCGATATGTGCTACTAGGGAATTTGGCTTTGCCTGATAATTGTCCTGTCCAAACGGCACAAAATAGATGTTTTTGCTATTGCATAACAGTCCAATATTTTTTAGGTTCATACCAAGTCCATCATTGGTTGAAATAGAAATGACAAGAGGCTTGTTGTTGCGCATGTGTGCCTTTGCTGCCATCAATACTGGTGTATCTGTAATACCATTTGCGAGTTTTGCGGCAGTGTTTCCTGTGCAAGGTAGGATTGCCAGCGCGTCGAGATAGGCTTTTGGGCCAATTGGTTCTGCGCCAGAAATAGATAAAATAGGTTCTTTTTCTGTAATTTCTTTTATTTTAGCGATATACATATCGGGATTTCCAAAACGGCTCTCAATGGTCTGTGAGGCATCGGACATAATTGGATAAATATCGGCGCCGGCATCTTTAAGTTTTTGTAATTCCTGAAACATTTTCTCGAAAGTGCAAAAAGAGCCCGTCAAAGCAATTCCTATTTTTTTTCCTTTGATATCCATGTGAGTCAAGCCTCCTAAATTCTGTTAATTACATAGTCTGTCAAATATTTTGCGCAGCTTTCTCCGGCGTATTTTCCGGGGAGTCCCGGACAGAAGTGAATGTTGACTTTTAATTTTTCTGCAATCTCATAATCGGCCCCTGATTTGTTGGAGGCGATGTCAATGATGACAGCGTTTGGCGATACTTTTTCCAGACATTTGCGGTTTAGGATGCGTGCTGGAATTGTATTAAAAATGTACTCATAACAACAAATATTTTTCCAGAGATTCGATAGATGCATGGTCTCAAAACCAAGTGCGCATGCAAGAGCAAGTTCATTGGCGTCATTAGAACAGACAGTGACACAGGCGTGAAGTCCCTTTAAGCGGTCTGCAATAATTTTGCCACATCTGCCGTAACCAAGCACTAACACATTGCTCATATGAAGATTTGTATCCTTGTGTAAAAGCGCTTCTAAAATTGCACCCTCCGCGGTGGAGATGGCATTGTAGAGCGTCATGGGCTCGTCGAGCATAAAATCATAACAAGTGATTTCCCGTTCTTCGCAGGTGCGGCGAAAACTTTCTGGGATAATACCAGCAAAGATTTTTTGGTGTCTGTGAATGCTGCGCTGGATTTCTGTAAGACTGACTACCGTGGTAGAAATATTTGATTCACAGTAGAGGGCGTCTGACTTGGTGAAAGGAATGCCACCGATAATAACAGGTGCGGAATCGAGGGCTTCACGCAGGGATTCTGTGTAATAGATTTTGGATTTTATGGATTGGCTACAGACGGTTTCAACAGTACGAAAACACAGCACACGATAACCTTTCTCGACCAAAATGGGTGCCATACACGCAGTCCGTCTGTCGCCGCCTATAATTGCAATGTCATATTTTGCCATTGTTCTTGGAGGCATATCGCACCTCCTTATTTTTTATCGACTTATGATTAAAATATGACAAAAAATAAAAAGGGTTCATCATGATTTAGGATATTAGCATCGAAATAAAGAATAATATTGCCAGCAAGACGATATTTGACAATGTAAAATATAAGAAATATTGTCCTTTGCGATCTGGATACGCTCTTACAATTTGTTTGTAGGAAATAAGACTTGCCATCGATGCAATCAGTGTGCCAAGTCCACCGAGATTTGTGCCCACAATCAATGCTTCAAATCTATCTGTAAATCCAGAAAGAAGTAGCGCTGCGGGGACATTGCTAATAATCTGGCTTGAAAGAATAGCTACTATGTGTTCCTGCCCTATAAGGAGCTGCTTGAGCAATGTACAAAACTGCTCAATACGTCCCATATTTCCAATAAAGATAAAAAAGCACAGAAAGGTGCCAAGCAGAGAATAATCAATCTTTTTTAGCAGCGCTCGGTCGGTAAACACCAGATAAAAGAGAATAATTGTGGCTGCAACAATAGGAACAAGTATTTTTGCAACACAAAGTAAACAGAGGACAAAACCAATGCTAAAACACAAAAGTTTTAAAGTGTTTGCATGAAAACAGGTATCTAAGGTCAAGTTTGTTATGTCTAGAGAATTTTTTTTCATAATAAAAATGACTGCTAGCAAACATAGTCCTGAGGCTATCGTGTAGGGGAACATTAACTGTAAAAATGTAAATAGGCTAATGCCTGATTTTGCATAGAGATATAAATTTTGCGGATTGCCCATTGGAGTGAACATACTGCCCAGATTTGCGGCGAGTGTCTGCAGAACCACCAAAGGAACAAGTAAGTGTTCCTGACAAGAGAGACGCAATACAATAATGGCAAATGGAACAAATGTAATTAGCGCTACATCATTTGTAATAATCATACTGAAGAAAAATGGCAGAAATGTCAACACCAACAAAAGTTGCCTTGTGTTTTTGGTTTTGGACAATAATTTACTGCCGATTGTCTTAAAAATGCCAAGTTTTTGAAAGCCAGCCATGACTGCCATAAGACTAAAAAGTAACAGTAATGTGTTCCAGTCGATATAAGACAGATAGGTTGCGTCTGGTGTGACAATCAGTGAGGAAAGTACAGCGAGCACAAAGGCGGCGCAGAGTACAGTTTCCTTTTGGATAAAGTGTTTTAGTTTGACGAAAAGTGTGTTCATTGTAGAGCGTGTCCTTTCTTTTGCAATCGTTTCTTTTCCCAAGCAATAAGCCAAGTGACTCCAAAACAAATATTTGGCGAATGTCGCAAGGGTCTAATATCTTGTAATTTACTGTGGGATTGTTGATTATAGGCGTACAAATTAGCAATCTTTTGTATTATATTGGAGTTTATTTTATTTCGCAACTCTTTTTCAAAAAATATTACTTATTTGGTAACAGTTCAGCCATGCAAAATTGAATGTACAAAATGCTGTTGGGAGCTTGCTCACATAAGGCAATTTGTATATTCATTTTTATAGGGCGGACGCCCAACATGAAATAAGTTGTTGGAAGTTGCCTAAATAAATTGTCATATTGTACAAACCGACAACTTATGAATGGGCATGGCTGAACTGTTACCTTATTTGGTCATATAAAGTTACTTTTTATATCATGTCTACTTTGTGATTTTTACTATTTTGATATACCTTAACCATAACATTTTTGATTTGATGTACTAAAATTATACCATGAGATTAGTTTACAAGTTTATTCTGATGGGGTACAATAAATTAAAAAATAAAAAGAGTGAGAAAGAGGGAATTTATGGGAAATTTATGGGAAATTTTATTAAAAAATAAAAAGAATGAGAAAGGAGAAATTTATGGAACATTCTATTTTTGAACAGATTCAAAATGCAGTCACAGCAGAAGGGAAACTCCCTGAAGATTTTCGGTTACCAGACGAATTGCCAGAGAACGAGATTAAGTTTGCACCTGGCGCAATGGATGGAATTATCTTTTATCATGCGCCAGTGCAGTCGGAAAAATCAGAGGAATATCAATTATTAGTAAATGCGATTGACGTGGCAGCAGAGGGCAGCATCGACGAGGCCATTCGTTTGGTCTATGAGTTTGCGTCAAAGTACCATGTTTTGGGATTGATTGATTTGTTTCAGGAGTATATGCAAGAAAATCAAGAGCGGCTTTTCGTTAAAAATATGATTAATTTTGCAATTGACTTAATGATGGAAGGAACAAAAGTGGAAGCAGTAAAGTTTGGTATGTCACTGCTAGAACTTATCGACCTAGAAGGACAAGACCAGATAAAAGATGCGATTAGATTGCTGGCGCTTTCAGATGAGTTTACACTGTATGCAGCATTTTTGATGCGTCACTGGGAGAATCCTAACAAGGAATTATTTGAGATTTTGCAAAAGGTCGAGGGCTGGGGACGTGTTCATCTTGTGCGCATGATTGAGGCCGACTCTGAGGAGATTGAGGAATGGCTTGTGCGCAATGGGGTTCACAATGAAGTTGTGCCTGCGTATTCGGGGCTGGATTGTTTTAAAAAAGTGCATTATTTACAACGGATTCAAAACCCAGCTTTAGATTTGGAATCCTATCGCGGTCTTGCAGATATTCTGGATGCAATGTTAGATGAAGGACCAGTGGTAGGGATTTCTGCGTTTGAGGAGAATGCGATAGAGATAATACAAGCTTTTTTGGCAGCGACAAAAATGCGAACGGATTTGGAAGCATCTGATTATACTACGCTTTTGGACTTGAAAGACTATTTACAAAAAAATAAGGACAGCGAATCTTTTGTAACGCTGTGTGAAGAATTAACTTTATTTTTACAGTCCAATCAAGTAAAAGAGACGATACAGTGTGCTCTGAAAAAGGGAGAGGCATTTGAGATTGCTAGACGGCTTGGAATGGACTACCAGCAATATGCGTACTTGGCTGTTGCAGACAACTTTGTAAAAAATGCATGGATTGCATCTCTTTTGATGAAAGATGATTATAAAGTGCAAGAGATTATAAATTTGGCGCATGAAAAGCTGCATGTGGAGGAGATTGCAACTGGTGCAGCGGATGAGGCTGGATTTGGAGAAGGATTTGAAGCACATCAAGCATTGACCATGATTCTACAAGAGTTGCGCAGCCGAATCCACATAGGAGAGAACTTGATTCAACCAGCATTAAAATCACCGGTTGTCAGCAATAGAAATGCCGCATTGTCTGTGCTGGAGGCGTGGATGAATACATCAGGGCAGGCAATACAGGAAATCTCGCCCCAATTGGCACAATATCTTGAAGTGCTTCAGCACGACGAAGTGCGAGAAGACATCCGAAAAAGAATCGAACAAATATTAAATAATTGTGTTGCGCAGACAGATAGCAATTGAGAAACAATTGTAAAAAACAGGACAAAAAATTTGAGAAAGATTTGGTTTAAAAAATAAGGAGATTAGACTTATTATGCGCGATGAAACACAAATGTATCAATTATTATTGCAGATTGCGGAACAAGACGATAGGATTCTGGCAGTCTATATGAATGGCTCAAGAACCAACAAAAATGCCCCAAAGGATATTTTCCAAGACTATGATATTGTGTATGTGGTGCTAGAGACAGATTCTTTTATAAAGGATAGTGAATGGCCAAACAAGTTTGGAACGATTCTTTATATGCAGTATCCAGATGAAAGTCCAGATTATCCAAATGACAAGGAAAATCATTATGGTTGGCTAATGCAGTTTGAGGACGGTGTTCGTATTGATCTTACAGTGCAGACACTCCAATATGCAAAAGAACATATCCATGATGATAAGCTATGTCGAATTTTACTTGATAAAGAAAAGATACTGCCAGCAATACCAGAGGCGACAGACGCAGATTATTATATAAAAAAGCCTACAGAGGAACAGTTTCAAGCGTGTACCAATGAATTTTGGTGGTGCAGTAACAATTTAGCAAAAGGGCTTTGGCGCAAGGAGATGCCCTATGTGCAGGATATGACCAGTTTTGTTGTTCGTAAACAGCTAGAAAAGATGCTTTCATGGAAAGTTGGCATTCAGACGGATTTTCAGGTGAGTGTTGGGAAATCGGCAAAATACTTGTATCGATGGCTTGACGCAAGTGAGTATCAAGGTTATCTGGATACATATTTTGGTGGGAATATCAATGAAGCTTGGACAGCAGTCATGCAGATGTGTGATTTATTTGAGCATACTTCCAAGTACGTGGCAGAGAAACTAAGGTATTCATACAATGTCGCAGAGGGAAAAGCAGCGCGGGGATTTTTAGAACAGGTAAGACAGTTGTCGCCGAATGCAAACGATTTTACAATTGGCAAACAATAATTAAAAAAATAATAAAGTAAAAAAGTGTGCTATTGTTCCAAGCTAGAATGAAATAATCTCTTGAAACGATGGCACATTTTTATGTTGTAGAAAGTGATGATACTATAAAATTGTTTAACTGCGTTGGAGAAGACTTTCACTGCTATAAGTGGTGAGAAAATATAGTTTTGCCTTAATAA
>CAJUAE010000101.1 GCA_910583965.1 uncultured Lachnospiraceae bacterium | reverse complement strand
CTGCCCATAAGGGCAAAAACAAGGGAAAATACATAGCAATTCACTGTATGAGGCTCTAAAAGCCTTGAAAAATAGGGAAAGTTCTATAAATTCATCTGCAAATCCCGATTGTGATTTGAACAGCTTTCGGGTTATTTGTCGCACTTGGGGATCTACTCAATTCATTTAAGGAAATCATCATGAACGGATTGTGCTGGTTTCCGCGCCTTATGCAATAGCAGACCTCAAAGGGCGAAGCTTCCTCTATGTTCGAAGATTACAGGAATAAACTACAACTGGTATTGCATAAAATTACTATTTTTTGTAAAACCAAAATCAGTATACAATAATACCCCCATATCTGAAGCTGTAATTTGAACGCTACTACACCCATATTCTTTTGCCTCATTTACAACGCGTGACAACAATTCTTTTGCAATTCCCTGCCTTCGATAATCAATAGAAGTAAACATACTGGAAAGTAAGCCTATTTTCCCCTTGGGACATCCAAAATATGGCGGTTTTTCAACGAATGACATTCCACTTGTCCCTACAATTTTATCTTCATCAACAGCCAGCCAAGAGACAAAGGTGCCATCTGCCATATGCCGACTGTAATAATCCCTTAAGGCAGGCTTTAAATCTAAATCTTCTGTTGCACCTTCTTCCCGCAGTTGGCAGATTCTCATTTCTATAAATCTATCCAGTTCTTTTTCCGTTAATTTCCTGTATTGTATAGCCATAACTATTACCTCATGTTCAATATCTTTTTCTCTTGTAACCTGCCCATAAGGACAAAAACATTCGATTCTTTTATTCCTCTAAAATTCTAGCCCAATCTTCCTGCCAATTATCCATACTTAGCAGATTATATTTTATTCCCTTTACAGAGATATACTGGCTTGTAATAATATGCGGCGCTCTTTTCACCATTTCGTGAATCACTTCCAAACTGACGTTCTTACAGTCCCGCTGCATTCTTAACATGCCATTCTCAAATCCCAAATACTGCTTTCCAGTATAAGGATTTTTAACGCCTGGATTTTTTGTATCCTGTCGCGTAATGATAAACAGACTTTGCCGATAACCGCCATTTCCTGGAATCTCATTGGAATAAAAAGCAGCGACAATATCATCAAGTTTTCGCAGATAACAGCCTTTTACCGCCCACACAGACAGAAAATAATGTTCTGTGATGATATATACCACCTGCTTGCGCCCATCATCTATTTTGCTTCCAATTTTTACCGCATCTGGACGCATTAACTCCTGATCTGCCTGTTGAATTTCCTGTGCACTGTACCCTGTATCCTGCTGAAAAAAATCAATATATGTATCCACTCTTTTCTTGTGCTTTGCATTGCCGACAAAACATAAACTCAGCCCTGGCACTCCCAGTACTAAAAAAATTATAATCCCAAGAAAACTGTCAATTAATGCAGTAAAAGCAGCAAGCATTATGCCCAGAATTAACAACATAATTCCACCGGCTACCGCTCCAATTCCCAGACCGCCTTGTGTTCTGTAGGCTTTGAGCAAACTGCCATACCGCACAGCCTTTTTCTGCAATCCCTTATCCAATTCCATTCTCATAAAAATACTCCTTTTAAAAATTATGAAAAATTATTCTTCACCAGTTTCTAATCACTGATAATATTAACCTGTGTCTCATCTAAAACACGTAAATTACTAATAGGATTTCCCTTGCAGTTTACCTGGCGCAGAGAGGGCATTGATGATAGAACATGCATATCTGACACATAATTGTCTGAAAAGTCAATCTCTTCCAAATTTACAAGACTTGCAGCAAAATCAAGGTCCTTTATTTTATTGTCTGCTACATTTAACTTTTTTAAATTAGGGAAATGCGCAATAAAATCCATATGATCTGCCAGATACACGTCGTCCCAGGACACGTCTACAATCCCATTGCCTCCCGATACCCGCGCATTTTTATAGAGCTGCACACCGGCTATTTCAAGTGTTTGTAAAGAGGGATTCTCCGAAATTTTATCAAAGTTAATCTCACCCTCCATACCGCTGATATCAAGACTTTTTAGCTGTGGCAGTGCAAAGACTGCCGAAATATCTTTGTAAGTTACCATTCCGCCAAGGTCAATTTCTTCCAGCGCAGTAAGGCTTTTTATAAAATCCAATGACATATCTCCAGAATGCGAAGCGCAAGTCAATTTTCGCAAACGGGTTAGTCCTGACAAATCTAGATTGGACGACAAAGTACAATTGTGCAGGGACAATGTTTCAAGATTTATCAGTTTAGAAAGAAAATGACAGGAATCGAATCTCCTTAAGGTCAGACGCTGCAAATTTGTAAGTTCTCCAAGCGATGGCTGCGGACAGTTATACGGCGGGTCCAGAGAAAGCTCTTTCAACGTCAAAAGTTTGGTGACACTGCTCATGTCCGTCAGCTCATCACAATCTTCAATTGTAAGCGCTTCAAGCCCCTCTAGCGCCTCAAGCCCACTCAGATCAAAGAATGCGCCATTCAAAAGTCCAAGACGCTTTAGCTGTGGCATTCTCTTTAAAAAATCTAATGATTTTAAGCTTTCTGAATCAATCACCAACTCCTCAAGCGTTCCGACAGATGCAAGTACTGCAAAGTCCGTAACAGTATCCGCGTTATTGAGTGTGAGCGATTTTAAATGCTGCAGTACAATTACCGCATCAATATCATTTAACGCACCTGCATTTAAAACAAGCTGTTCTACATTTGGAAACAATTCTAATCCCTGTAAATTTTCAATGCGACTATTAATCGTAAGTTGTTTAATTTTATCAGCGCTCTCAAATTCCTGCGCAGCTTCCTCCAATGATTGTATCGGTGCAGAGAAACTTTCAAGCGATACTCCCTGCAAATTACACTGGGAAAGAGATTCTTTGGTATCTAATCTTTTTAATCCCTGAAATTGATATAATCCTGCATAACCACTTTCACTATGGTCCGGAAATGCTAACCAGTTTAATACTGCGTCTGGGTTTTCTATTGGATTTTCAAAGCTGTAGCCAATATAACGATAATCAATGTCGCTGCGGTCTGCAATCCATTGAATCTGAGACAACTCTTCTTGTGTCACACTCTCTATATCCTTGCCAAATACAATGGATACCATCTGCCCTAACATACCAGAGAGTTGTTCTTCCGTTGCTGCCTCCTCAAGAAAAGGATAGAGAGGCTGTTGAACAGGTATTGGCTCCGGTACAATATTTTTATATTTCTGTGTCTCTTTATATCTGCCAAAAGCAATTGCCCCTCCTATTCCAACCAAAAACAGCACAATGCAAAACCATATTGCACTTGAACTATAAGATGGAACATTGGGCTGGGGTGCCACAGGTTCCCAATCTGGTATTTGGCGCGGGACTGATTGCTGCTTTGGAATATCCAAAACATACTCATTGCCACAATATTCACACTGAATAGACTTTACATTTCCTTCTGGCAGCTTTAAAAGACCACCACAACTTGGACATCGCATCTCTGTAATTTTAATATGATCTTCCAATAATATTGCACCTCCCAACTTACTCCCCATCGAATAATGCTTTTTCTAATTCCATAATATCCTCCGCATTTGGCGTATAGACATTATCTTCAAGTTCTATCTTAACATTCATTGAGGCGGCCTCCTCGTAAGTTACCTCAGATAATACTTTCTCCATGCTCTCTTTAAATTCCAAAATCACACGCTCAACAATTTCTTCTTCCGAAGGAACGTCGTCACTATTTTTCCATGCATCTCCCAACGCTGCAACTTTCTCTTGATACAGTGTCAATGCTGGCTCAAAAATACGCATTTTTTCATAAGTCACCGATACAATATAAGAACCATCACTCTGTTTCTCCGCAGTATCAACCGTATATCGAACTTTTCCTAGCATTTCCATATATAGCTGACGAAATTCTTCTTTGTATTCATCCGATATACCCATTCTACTACAAAAAACACTGACACCTGTATCAATTCCCTGTATATAAAGTGCTTGTGCCTCCTCGGCTTTGCCAAGTTTCATATCCACAAATGCACTGGAATCATTTTTATAAGAAGCATCCAGAAGCGCTTGCAGATATGTTTTGACTGTCTTGTCTGATGTGCATCCGCTCAGAGCACCTACCATCAGAATACCTACCAGCGCAAACAGGATTTTCTTCAAATATTTCTCCATATTTTCTTCCTCATATCAACCATAACACAACATTAAAGTAATGAAAACGCATATCTCCATTGGTTGAGATATGCGTTTTTGCAACCTTATTTTCTATCCCTACAGTTCTACTTTGTCCAGATGCCAGATTTCATCTACATACTGTTGAATCGTTCTGTCAGAAGTAAACTTGCCAACCTTTGCAGTATTGAGCATTGCACTTCTTGCCCATCCAGCCTTATCCTTGTAAGCTTTCTCCACCTGTTTCTGCGCATCTGCATAGGCATGGAAATCTTTCAAGATAAAGTAGCGGTCTGCCTTGTCTGTATCCAATGTATTTAAAAGTGAATTGTACAGACTTCTAAAGAGTTCTCTATCCTCTGTAAAGGTACCATCTACAAGTTGATCCACAATCTTTCTAATGTCTGTGTCTCGATTGTAAATATCCATTGGATTATAGCCACCATTGTTTTCAAAATTAATCACCTCATCTGAACTCAGACCAAAGATAAAGGCGTTCTCATTGCCCACTTCCTCGACAATCTCCACATTTGCACCATCCATTGTACCAAGAGTCAGCGCACCATTTAACATAAACTTCATGTTTCCAGTACCACTTGCCTCTTTGGATGCAGTAGAAATCTGCTCTGAGAGATCTGCAGCAGCAAAAATTAGCTCTGCATTAGAAACTCTGTAATTCTCAATAAACACAACCTTAATTCGGTCCTTGACAATTGGGTCATTGTTCACTTTATCTGCCACTGCATTAATCAACTTAATGGTGAGCTTTGCATTCTTGTAACCCGCTGCTGCCTTC
Organism: uncultured Lachnospiraceae bacterium; assembly: GCA_910583965.1. Taxonomy (GTDB): domain Bacteria; phylum Bacillota; class Clostridia; order Lachnospirales; family Lachnospiraceae; genus COE1. The sequence goes on along the minus strand of CAJUAE010000101.1, from coordinate 6,658 downwards.
GCACCAAAGATAAATGTTCTTGGATAAAACTCCATATTTGGATTTGCCTTCATTTTATTATATAGATACATTACATGAAGGATATTGAGTAACTGCCTTTTGTACTCATGTAATCTTTTTACTTGCACATCAAAGATAGACTCTGGATCAACTGTAATGCCATTGTGCTCTTTGATATATTTTGCTAAGCGTATTTTATTTTTATGCTTAATCTCCATAAACTCTTTCTGTGCTACAGGATCATCCACATATTTTACAAGCCCATCAATCACAGGAAGGTCCACAATCCAGTCCTCGCCTACCTTCTCTGTAACCCAGTCTGCAAGCAATGGATTTCCATGCAGCAAGAAACGTCGCTGCGTAATACCGTTTGTCTTGTTATTAAACTTCTGTGGGAACATCTCATAGAAATCTTTCAATTCCTGATTCTTTAAAATCTCTGTGTGAAGCTTTGCCACACCGTTTACGCTATAGCCTGCAACAATGGCCAAATGTGCCATCTTTACTTGTCCATCTGCAATAATTGCCATCTTTTTAATCTTGTCTGCTGGTTCTGGATATCTATTTACAATTTCCATCAGAAATCTACGATTGATTTCTTCTATAATCTGATAAATTCTTGGAAGTAATCTCTGGAATAAGTCTACCGGCCACTTTTCAAGAGCTTCCGCCATGATGGTATGATTTGTGTATGCGCAAGTCTTTGTTGTAATCTCCCATGCCTCATCCCACTCCAAATGGAAATCATCCAACAAGATACGCATCAGCTCTGCAATCGCTACTGTTGGATGGGTATCATTGAGCTGGAAAGTAACCTTCTCATGAAATTTATGAATATCCTCATGCTTGGACATATACTTCTCAATTGCTGTCTGTACGGAAGCCGAAATAAAGAAATACTGTTGTTTTAGACGAAGTTCTTTACCAGAAATATGGTTGTCATTTGGATAGAGCACTTCCACAATATTCCTTGCAAGATTGGTCTGCTCCACCGCCTTCTGATAATCTCCCTTGTCAAAAGAATCCAGACTAAAGCAATCCATTGGCTCTGCATCCCAAATTCTAAGGGTATTGACAATGCCATTTCCGTATCCGACAACTGGAAGATCATAAGGAATTGCCTTGACAGATTGATAATTCTCCTGATACCAAATCAGTCTGCCATTCTCCTCCCTGCACGCTACATTGCCACCAAATTTAATCACCTTTGTATATTCTGGGCGACGTAACTCAAAGGGATTGCCATCGCGAAGCCAGTCATCAGGAACTTCACGCTGAAATCCATCGCGAATCTCCTGCTTGAACATCCCGTAATGATAACGAATACCACATCCATATGCAGAGTATCCCAATGTTGCAAGCGAATCTAGAAAACATGCTGCAAGCCGTCCTAGACCACCATTTCCAAGCGCTGCGTCAGGCTCTTGGTCCTCGATTACATTAATGTCAAGTCCAAGTTCCTCAAGCGCCTCAGAAAACTCCTTGTACGCCATTAAATTAATCATATTATTTCCAAGTGCACGTCCCATTAAAAACTCCATCGACATATAGTAAACTGTCTTGGGGTCCTTCTCCTCATATGCTGCCTGTGTCTTGAGCCAGTGATCTACAATGGCATCCTTCACAGCATATGCAACCGCCTGAAAAATCTGCTGATCTGTAGCCTCCTCCAAAGTTTTTCTGTACAGTGTCTTTACATTGTACAAAACACTTCTCTTAAACATTTCTTTGTCAATTATTGGCTTTTTTGGCATTTCTTTACCTCTCCTTTTACCTTGTGCCCGTTTCTTAAAAGTATATAACTCCAAGGATTCTGAACACATAATTTTGCTGTTCTTCAAAGATTTTACTTTTAGTCTTCCTAATTATAGCACATAATGTCAAATCTTTAAACAATTAATTCGCAAAAACATGTTTTTATTATTTTCATTGTTACTTCTTACGTTCTTGTTTCTCTTGTTCTAATCGTTCCTGCTCCAATTTTTCTTCGTTCGTTTCTGCTTCCTTCTCTTTTACTACTTCCTCAACATCTTCTGCCTCAGCAGGCGCTTCATTCCGTTTGTCAATCGCCTCCTGCACTCTTTGTTCTAGTTCTTTCGATGCCTTATCAAGTGTACTTTGAGCCACCTCATTTTGTGCAGAGTCCGCTCCTGTCTGCAAAATTTTCTGTTTTGCTTGTTTTACACCATTGAGAGGACTGTCTTGAATATGCTTTAAATCTAGTTCGCGTGCATCTTTAGTCTCCTGAATCCCACTACTTCGCAGATGCATTATTTCATCATAGTTTGACATTAGCATTCCTTTGGCAGTTTCCATATGCCCAGACACCAATTCTTGTCTGTCCTCTGCACTAAGCCCTTCTTTTCCTGCTGCCTCCTTTGCCATGTCAATCTCTGCTTGTATTTCTCGCATCATTTCATTCGCTTTGGCAAGCTTATTATAACCATCCATTCTTAATTCATCAATCGTCCCTTTTGCTTGAAGTTCACGTTTTGCCGCCGTAGCACCAAGCATTGTCGCTGCTTGTGAAATCTCGTCACCAATTCCTCCTGGTTTGTGTTCTGTATCGTCTGTTGCAGATGCTTCTTTAGCGCTGCTGCCAGATATCTCATCCTCATCTTCTTGTTCCTCTAAACTTTTTAGCAAAAGATAAAGATCCGCATTTTTTTGGTCAATCTCCTCCTGTTCCTTTGAAGCTGTAGCAGCACTGCCAGCAGCATCTTCCGCTCGCTGTTTGTTTTCCTGATCTTGACGCACCTTTAAATCCAATAGTCGTTGCAGGGCATCCTCCTTCTTTGCAATTGTCTCTTTGTCCTCGCTGGACGCATAGGAATTTCTAATAGAATCCATTAAGCCCGATATTTCATCTAACATATTAGAAGATTCTTTTTTGTCTGTCTCTGCTTGTTGCTGTTCTCGCAAAAGCAATCTGCCTGTACTAGCAGCCATAAAACTTCTCGGTGTTTCCTGTGCGGATTCCTTACTTAATTTCTTTCCCTCACGCGATAATGTCACCTTACATTGCGGCCCAAACATATCCGACACCTTAAGATGATGTCCACTTTTTTCTTGCATTCCAGTCATTGAATGATTTGTTCCTACCTGAAACATTCTGTAATTGTTTAATCCACCAATCTGCATATGCTCACCTCTCAATTCTATTCGTATGTTTTTATTCTCTCGAAATCATTTTGTCTTATATTATACTGCTTTCAAGAGTTCCTAACTGATAGACTTTTGGTGTCTATGATTATTATATCGACTATTTTCATTATTTATGTTACCATCATATTCTATGAGAAACATAAATTCTATGCGCATTTACTTAATGTCAATGCTCAAAAGCCTTACCCCTCTCATGTAAAAGACCCATTTTTAACTCGTAATAATCAGGTGTCATATCCATATAATGTACATGTGGATTGATAAATCGCTGTTCTTCTTCCCAGATTTCTTCTTCTAATTGTTTTTTTACATATGCTCTAATTTCTTCCAATGTTGGCAATTCATAAATACGCTTGCCATTTTCAAATATTTTTACTTGAAGCGGTTTTGCAGTACAATTTGTAAATTTTAAATTTCTCCAAGGCATTTTGGGGTCTACAAACCGAAATGCACTGCTCATATCAATTTCTTCCTCTGCCTTTGCAATCAAATCCGCCTTTGCCTTTCCATTCTGGTCATAAATACGATATACTTTCTTTAAGCCAGGGTTTGTAATTTTTTCTACTGTGCCAGAAATCTTAATACGCGGTGTAAATACACCATTTTCCTCGACCGCTGCTATCTTGTAGACTGCCCCTAGCAACGCCAATGTATCATCAGAATAATCACTGGTGGCGCCCGTAATCAACCGCTCGCCTACCCCATAACTGTCAATACACGCCTTCTGTATATTTAAAGAAGAAATTGTATGCTCATCCAGACTATTTGACACAATGATTTTACAGTCTGTCAAACCTTCACCATCCAACATTTTGCGAACTTTTGATGACTGATAAGCCAAATCCCCACTGTCAATACGAATACCTTTCAATCGTTTTCCCATTGGTTCTAATATCTCATGTGCCACACGAATTGCATTGGGAATACCAGACTGTATTGTGTCATATGTGTCAACCAAAAGCACTGTATTGTCAGGATAATTGACTGCATAATTCTTAAATGCCTCAAATTCATCTTTATAGTACATAACCCAGCTATGCGCCATTGTACCACTGACAGGAATCCCAAACATCTGTCCCGCAAGCACTGTTGCCGTCCCAGCAGCACCACCAATATAAGAAGCGCGTGCACCATACACTGCGGCATCCATATTGTGTGCACGCCTTGCACCAAAATCTGACACAGTCTTGCCCTCTGCTGCTCTGACAATGCGAGCAGTCTTTGTCGCAACCAATGATTGGTGATTGATCTGTGCCAGTATTGCTGTCTCCACAAGCTGCGCGTCAATTAGTGGCGCAATCACAGTGAGCACTGGCTCATTCGGATACATAATCGTTCCTTCTGGAAATGCATAGATATCACCATGAAACTGAAACGCTCTCAGATAATCTAAAAATGCATCTGTAAATATATGAAGCGACCGCAGATACGCCACATCTTCGTCAGAAAAATGCAGGTTTTCCACATACTCCACAATCTGTTCAAGTCCTGCAAAAATGGTAAATCCCCCTCTGTCTGGATTTTTCCTATAAAATACATCAAATGCTACACGTGCCTTTATATCCCCATCATTAAAATAACCATTTGCCATGGTCAGCTCATACAAATCCATAACCATAGACAAATTCCTTTTGTCTGCCTGCCTCATCATATCAGTGTATCCTTTCTATAAAAACACTCTTTTATTGCATAGTATATACAGATTATACCAACTCTTTCTTGCATATTCAATCCAACTTTTTAAGATATGCGAGTTCCTTGTAACAGGAAGCCTTCGGCTTCCTGTTACAAGTATCAAGCCATACAAAACCACTTCGTGGTGGCTTGATGCATCTCAATCACCGCGTTATTTCACGGACTTTGCAGTAAATGCAAAGTCCTGAGGCAACTGTAGCAATTCTTTCTTTAAATCCGCTCGAATACTCATATGCCAAAAATACTCTCCCAAAAACAGAAGTTTATGCAGCGCATCCTCTCGCAATAGCGCCTGTACTAACCTAGAAAAAGAATAAATCTTTTTGCTCGCCTTTATATTTTCTAATTGAAGTTCATATGGGGTCATCTGTTCTGGTATATGTACTGCATTCCCATTGTATCTGCTCCAATCTCGGTGAAGCAATCTGTCCTTATGACTTTCATACACAGGCGTACCTGGCACAAAATACATACACTGAATTAATGCACCTTTAATATGATTCTCAATCACAAAATCCGCCAACTTATCTCCCACACCTACAGTGTGATTGTCTGCTCCCAGTATAAACAACCCACGCACACTAAGACCATGCCGCTGAATATTTTGAATGGATTCTATAATCTTCTCCTTACTGCTTTTTTTGTGATACAATGCAAAAGAGGTATCATCAATAAATTCAATTCCCATTGCAAGTTCCACAAAACCTGCTTTTTTGAGTAATACTAACATTTCATTGTCCAGCCCTACCTCCCAGCGTGCCTGCACTGTAAAATGATATTTTATTCCGCTATCAATAATCTTTTGCAATACTTCCATCGCCCAATTTCGGTCCGCAAAAAAATTATCGTCCGTTATCCACAATGCCTTTAAAAGCCTATGATGCCCTTCCTCCTGAAAAGCAATTGTCTGACGAATATCCTCTAGTACATTCTCAGGTGTCCTCGTGCGAACCCGCCGTCCAAAGTGGCGCACAAGTGCACAGTAATCGCAATTGTGTGGACACCCTCTCGACGCGTGAACCTGCCCCCACAATGTATTGTGCCCAGCCATTTTCTTATAATGATACACTAAATTTTTATCTGGTATTGTCTCAAAATGCTCTGGTGGTCTTCGCTCCCCCGTATGTACCAATTTTTTGTCTCTTACATAAGCCACCCCCGGAAATGTTGGTATTTCTTTTTTTCTTATTGCATCCACCAACTCTAAAATTGACTCGTCCCCTTCGCCCAAAAGAACATAATCACAGTATTTTATTGCCTCCTTGTAATTCATAGAAGCGTGAAGACCACCCATCACAATAATGGCATTACTCTTTTTCTTAAAATAGCGCGCCAACTTGTAGCCTCGTATGGCATTAAATGTAAATATACCTATAAAAATGATATCCGCATCTATAATATCATCTATCACTAATCGGGAAATAGATTCGCTGTACATCATAGTGTCTGGAACTTTTTCTTTCACAATTGTGGCTAGAGTGTTTAAACCAACAGAAGGTGTCCTAATATATCTGTCATACACAAAATAATTTAACGGAGTAGGCTTATATGGCCTGTTTCCCGGCTCTATAAATCGTATTTTCATCATCATTTCCCCCTAATATAATATATCCGCTCGAAAGCTATAGAATTATATTGATTATACCACCCTAATAATAGCTTTTGAAGCATTTATTATCTTAAATCTCTGCAAATTCATATATCGCCCCCTCATTTCTCAATCATGTTCTCACGGAATGCGCAGTACATGCGCATTCCTGACTTGTGAAAAGTAACTGTAGAGTTACTTTAACCACCA
>CAJUAE010000100.1 GCA_910583965.1 uncultured Lachnospiraceae bacterium | reverse complement strand
GAAATTTGTCATCAAACCGATTTATCGGTTTGATGACGGGTGCCCGGCGCGCGAGCAGGGGAAGATAAATCTTCTCTACTCGATTGCACACGGGCACCCAAGTGAAATTTGTTAGCAGAAATATAAGAAAGTTTACCTTGGAATTAACTTTACTGTGTATTATAGTATGTTGTTGGATGAAAGAGAGGTGAATTTAAGTTGGAAGTATGAGCATTGTATGAAATCTTTTTGTGAGATGTGTGCTCCTTGAGACGTATCTTCAATCGTTTTTGTTCCGTTTGATGGATATTATAATTGGTCATGTGTTGTTATGCTAAACCAAATACATGACTTAGGGTAAGTGAGGTTTATTTGGATATGCAGATTGACTCATACGAGAATGATATAATAGAACAATAAAAAATCCGCGGTAAAGATAGATATATAGAAAAAACGTGAAAGAAGCTTTAAAAAATTGAGAAATAATAAATAAAAGGAGATTAACGCTATGGAAGTGAAAGAAACAAAGTATAAAGAGTATCTGTTACCAGCATTATGTCTAATGATAGGAATCCTTGTTGGAATCCTGTTATCACCAGTGAAAAGTGGCCGAATAGCTGTGTTGAGCAACAATACAATTGGATCAAAAAATGGTTGTAGAAATAAGGCAGATGATATGATGATTGGTGCGCGCAAGGATAGGTGAAAGAAATGGAGCAAAAGATTACAAAAGATAATATATTAAAAGATTGTATGAATCAGGTACGACAATCAGCAATCTTGCTCATATTGGGAATTTTGATTGGCTATTTGCTACTAATGATAGCATATCTGCTGCCTGTGGAAAAAATGCAAGAAAATTTGTCACAATCTATAAATGTTTTGACAGAGGAACAAGAGTACCATAAAGTGATTTCGGGATATAATAGTACACAACTTGATAATTTTACGGATTCTTGGATGTTAGGAATTGCTGTCTATAACAATTATCTTCCAATATGGGAGAGAGCACTTACTTGTATAAGTGCGGATTATGGTAATGGACCGTTAAATGGGTTAGTATGTTACCTAAGCGAACCGGGGGGGATAAACGAAGAAATAGAATATACTCGATATTGGCATGGTTATCTTGTCATACTAAAACCACTACTGCTATTTTTTAATTATGCAGATTTGCGTGTTCTTAGTATGATGTTGAATATTTTGCTAATGTTTGTTGTTTTTAATACATTCAAAGATATGGGGTTTGAGAAAGAGGCTTGGGGCTATATTGTGGCAGTTCTTTTTATGATGCCAGTTGTAATTCCACTCTCTATACAGTTTTCTGTAATGTTTTACCTTACCAATATTGCATTGTGGATTCTGTTAAAAAAACATGACCAGATTGTAAAAAAGAATGGTATGATATTATACTTTCAGATAATTGGAATGGCAACAAGCTATTTTGATTTTTTGACGTACCCAATTGCTAGTTTGGGCGTCCCTATGGTGTGTCTGTTTTTGCTTGACAGTGATAATACACTTTGGTCAAAGATTAGAAAAATCGTTTATCTTTCCATTAGCTGGGGTTTTGGATATAGCGCAATGTGGGCAGGAAAATGGGTACTTAGCACACTGATTTTAAGAGACAATGTTATAGTAAATGCGTTGTCGCAAGTTTTATTGCGTTCTTCCCATATACAAAATGGTGAGAAAATCTCAACGATTGATACATGGATTCGCAATTTGGAGTTCTATTTTGAGAAACCATATCTGATTTTAATTGTCATATGTTTCATTGTTGCAATAATAGGAATTTATAAAAATAGGAAATTGCTAGTATATATTATTATTGATGCTTTTCCGTTTATGCTTATCGCAGCAATGCCATTTGCTTGGTACACTTTTGCAGAGCAGCATTCCTATGAGCATCACTGGTTTACATTTCGAGGATTAATGACAAGTGTGTTTGCCTGTACGTGCATCTGCGCACGTCTATACAGGACAAAAAGCAATTCAGAAAATTCTCTGAAACAGGGATATAGGCAGGGTGACAAATAAAATCAGAGAGGTGTATTGACATGAAGATTGAGACAAAAGATAAGATTAGACAACTAGGATTCGCCCACAAAGGCTTTTGTGTTTTTATCATATTTCAGATATTGATATTATGTTGTGTATTTGCAGGGATTTTTGGAAAGCCTGTAACAATAAAACTTGATGCAGGAAATATGAATATTAGGGATGAAAAGGTCGTTGTGAATGAGGACAATTCATTTTATATTACTGGAAAAAATGATGAAGAAAATTTTGGTAGATGGATTGCAGGTACAGAGCTTTTTGATTTGAAAGAGGGGATGTATGAAATTTCTCTTGATTATTGGTCTCTTTTGTATGATACGGAAGTAGGTGGTAATTGTGAGGATATTACTGGAACGCTACAGATTTTGAGGACGAATATTACAGATGATAAACTTTGTTATAATGACCTTACATTTCAAGATGGGCATACACATCAAGAGACACGCCTATGGATTCGTAATATTGGCGGTGAAAAGGGACTTCAACTTATGGTTAATTTTCATGGAATGGGAGAACTTCGCATTGATAGGATTGTGATTCAAGAACTTTCCATGTGGCGTATCATGAAGTTTTTTGCATGGTTTCTAGGATTTTTGACAATAGATATGAGCTACGTTTATTTCTTTGTAAGCAAGAAAGCAACGAATAAGCCTGCTATAGCGATTCTTATCTTTGCATCTTTTTTTGCAAGTTTGCCGTTGCTCACAGACTCTTTATTCTGGGGACATGATTTGGATTTTCACTTGAATCGGATTATGGCGCTTGCAAATGGGTTGGAGGCAGGACATATTTTTGTGCCAATTCAAACAGAAGTATTAAACGGTTATGGCTATGCATCACCATTGTTTTACAGTCAGTTGTTTTTATATCTTCCTGCAATTTTGTATAATCTGGCGGTTCCAATTCAAGTGTGTTATCAAATTTATGCAATTCTTGTAAATATTTTGACTTGTGGGATTGCCTATTACAGCTTTAAAGGAATTGTACGAGATAATCAAATTGCTGCTGCAGGTGCATTGATATATTTACTTTCGTCATATCGAATTACGAATTTGTTTATTAGAGCTGCAGTGGGGGAATACACTGCGATGGCATTCTTTCCATTGATTGTGTATGGTTTTGTGCGCATTTATACAGAGGAAGATACAAAGTTGGGAATTCGTGTGTATCTGCCAATTGTTTTTGGTTTAACTGGACTGATTGAGAGCCATGTGCTTTCCTGTGAATTATCAGCGATATTTATTGTCATTATGTGTCTGGTTAATTATAAAAAGACCTTTATGTTAAAGCGCTTTATTGCACTTGCAAAGGCAGCAGTGCTTACATTATTGGTAAATATGGCTTTTATTCTTCCATTTTTGGATTCCATGCAAATGAATATACGAGTAAACAATGAGCCAGTAAATCAAATACAGGTACATGGAACTTATTTGCAACAGGTTTTTAGTGGATTTCAGGTTTCGCTTGGTGACAGCCGCAGAGGAATGAATAACGAGATGCCCTTGTCGTTAGGAATAGCATTAGTGCTTGGGATTATTATTTTTCTTGTATGTTATGGTATTCGAAATGAGCGGCAAATGGAGAAAAGTAGCGAGATAAAAGTGGGCAATATTTGTATGATATTTACGATTGCAAGCATTATTTTATCGTTGCGTTTCTTTCCTTGGGATAGTCTTGAAAATTTAAATATGTCGCTTGCAAAAGTGTTGTGCATTGTACAGTTTCCATGGAGATACCTTTCTATGGCGACAATCTTTGCAGCAATTGTAACTATTATAGGACTTTATGCAATAAAAGAACTGAAAGGGGTACGTAGTATGCAGCTTTTAGGAGGAGGACTCTGTTTACTCACGCTTCTTACATACAGTTTGTTCATGGCAATCTATACGAATGGTATTAATATTGAGCGAGTTTATGGTGATGCAGACGTTATAAAAGCAGTAAGTGGGGGAGAATATATTATTGATGATACAATAGAGGGAAATCTTCGTTGGCGTAAAGTTTTTACAGAGGAAAATTTTGTTACTGTTTCCAACTATCAGTATAAAGGAGGTGTTACGACATTTGATTGTATTAATACGTCAGAAACGGAAATCGCTGTGGAAATACCACTTATGAACTACGATAATTATCATGCGCGTGATATTGAATCAGGTAATGCTTTTCGCATTATGAATGGAACGGATAATCGGGTATGCATTATGGTTCCGCCAGATTTTGAAGGCAGTATTCGTGTTACCTATGAATTTCCAATTTTATGGAAGATAGCATATAGTATTTCTGCAATTTCTGTTTTTTTAATTGTTGTTGCCGTTGTAGTTGACGGTAGAAAAAAGTTAAATACTATAAATGAGCAAATCTGAAAATTGCGCAAAAATAAACATATTTGAACCGATCAGCAAATGGAAAAATTCGACTTAATGCAAATTATTTGTGTATATCATATTTGCTATCTGTGTACTTTTGAGCAAACTGCAAATCAAATTTAGTAAACATTTTAAATTTGCTCATTTATAGTTAAATATTATAAAGTTAAACAACTGTTTATAATAGTAAAAAAGGAGAAGGAAAAATGAAAATTACATTAAAAGATGGTTCTGTAAAAGAGTATAGCGAGGCAAAATCAATTATTGATATTGCAAAAGACATTAGTGAGGGACTAGTGCGCGTGGCTTGTGCTGGTGAGATAAACGGTGAGTTGGTAGATCTTAGAACGATGATTGACAACGACTGTGCGCTTAATATTATTACGGCGACAGACCCAAAAGCGCTCTCTGTAATTCGCCATACAGCATCACATGTGCTTGCCGAGGCAGTAAAACATCTATATCCAGAAGCAAAGATTACAATTGGACCTGCGATTGATGATGGATTTTATTATGATTTTGATTCTGAGCCATTTTCAAGGGAAGATTTAGATAAAATTGAAGCAGAGATGAAAAAAATTATCAAAGAAGGTCATGAAATTACATGTTTTACGCTTCCAAGGGCAGAGGCAATCAAGTTTATGGAAGAAAAAGGAGAACCGTTCAAAGTAGAACTAATTCAAGATTTGCCAGAAGATGCCGAGATTCGTTTTTATGATCAGGGTGGTTTTGTAGATTTGTGTGCGGGACCACACCTGATGAGCACAAAAGGAGTGAAGGCGTTCAAATTGATTTCTTCTTCTATGGCATATTGGAGAGGGGATTCCAACAAGGCGCGTTTACAGCGTATCTATGGAACTGCATACAATAAAAAGGAAGAACTTGCAGAACACCTAGAGCGTATGGAAGATGCAAAACGCCGTGATCATAACAGACTTGGCCGCGAAATGGAATTATTTACCACAGTGGATGTGATTGGCCAAGGACTTCCATTATTTACACCTAAAGGAACGAAGATGATTATGAAACTTCAGCGCTGGATAGAGGACCTTGAGGATAACGAGTGGGGCTATATGAGAACGAGAACGCCATTGATGGCAAAATCGGATTTATATAGAATTTCAGGGCATTGGGATCACTATAAGGAAGGTATGTTTGTGTTTGGCGACGAGGAGAAGGACAAGGAAGTTTATGCACTCCGTCCAATGACTTGCCCATTCCAGTATTATGTATATAAAAATTCGCAAAAATCTTACAGGGACCTTCCATGCAGATACAGTGAAACCTCTACGCTGTTTAGAAATGAGGATTCAGGGGAAATGCATGGACTGACCAGAGTGCGTCAGTTTACCATTACTGAGGGACATTTGATTGTCAGACCAGACCAGATGGTAGAGGAGTTTAAAGGATGTCTTGCTCTTGCAAAATATTGTCTGGAGACACTAGGTGTCAATGATGATGTAACCTATCATCTATCAAAATGGGACCCTGAAAATAGAGAAAAATATATTGGCGAGCCAGAGGTATGGAACGAGACAGAACAGCATATTAGAGATATTCTGATAGAACTGGACATTCCATTTGTGGAGGATGTTGGAGAGGCTGCATTCTACGGTCCAAAGGTGGATATCAATGCAAAGAATGTATATGGCAAGGAAGACACAATGATTACAGTTCAGTGGGATGCATTGCTTGCAGAGCAGTTTGATATGTACTATATTGACCAAAACGGCGATAAAGTGCGTCCCTATATTATTCACAGAACTTCTATGGGTTGCTATGAGCGCACATTAGCATGGTTGATTGAGAAGTATGCTGGAAAATTTCCAACGTGGCTTTGCGCGGAGCAGGTGCGGGTGCTTCCTATTTCTGACAAGTATGAAGTCTATGCACAGAAAGTCTGCAAGGAACTGAAAAAGGCAGGGATTGATGCGACGGTTGACAGTCGTTCAGAAAAGATTGGCTTTAAAATTCGTGAGGCAAGATTGGACAAATTGCCGTATATGCTTGTGGTAGGGCAGCAGGAGGAGGCAGATAATACTGTGTCTGTCAGAAGTCGTTTTGCGGGCGATGAGGGGGCAAAATCTCTCGATAGTTTTATTGCGGATATCACAGAGGAAATCAAAAACAAGACAATTCGCGCGGAAATGCAAGTAGAAGAGAAATAAGAATCACGTGAAAAGAAAAATATTTTTAAACCAGTAAAAGACACTGCCTAAGAAGTATTTTTTACATGAGAAACACGCAAAAGACAACGTTTTTTGAGATATAAGTCTCTTAAAGAAATTGTAAGATAATTTTCTGTTATGATAATCAATAAAAATAAGAATAACGCAGAATGAAATCAGCCATACTAACCGTAAGGAACTGTGTAGCTAGTACAATAGAAATTAAGATGACGCAGAATGATTGTTTTCTATGAAAGGTAGAAGGAATCGTAGCGGTGCTATGGTGATTGACAACAACGCTGTAGAGGAACAATTAGATAAGTTAAGGTAGCAGTTACTTAATTTTCATTGCACTAGAATTACTTGAATCGTTCCGAGGCATTTTTGATAGTAGCTAATACTGTCAAAATATAGAGCTAAAGGTGTGACAAAATAGGAGGGAATTATTATGGCTGAATTAACCTGTGGAGTATGTGATTGTACCTATAACAAAGACCATTGTTGTTGTAAAGGCGATATTATGGTAGGTGGTAAGCATTCTTGTGACTGTGAAGACACCTGCTGTGAGAGTTTCCATAAAAGAAGGGGCGATAGCTTTACAAGTGCTGTTTCGCATCCAAGTCAGCACATTAGTATTGACTGTGAGGCAGTAAAGTGCGTATACAATACAGATTATCGCTGTAGTGCAGAGCATGTTGATATCAAGGGAAATCATGCAGGCACAAGCGGAGAGACACTTTGTGCAACTTTCCGTGAGAAATAATAAAATCAAAAAAATAATTGACAGAGAGTAAATACTGTGATAAAGTATTAATGTTTGAGGTAGCTTAAACAGATACAGGAAAGCAGAGTATCCACTCTCACCCTATGGCGATTAGGCTTATAGGCGTTTATATTTTTGATTTTATTCTAGTGTGTTTTTGCGCATATATTGGATGAAAATAAAAGTAAAGTGGATAATCTTGCGGTTATCCACTTTTTATGTGCATGGGCACACAAAGGAAGAATGTCAACAAAGTTGACGAGTGCCTAGCATGGTGAGCAGGGAAAATAAACTTTCCCTCTCGATTGTTAAATATTTTCTTATGATTTATTTTATGGAGGTGTAAGGTTATTAGCGATTTAATGATTAACGAACAAATTAGGGACAGAGAGGTACGCGTGATTGGTGAGGATGGGGCACAGCTTGGCATTATGTCTTCCAGGGAAGCCATGAGATTGGCAGAGGAAGCAGGAGTCGATCTTGTGAAGATAGCGCCCACGGCAAAGCCGCCTGTGTGTAAGATTGTTGATTATGGGAAGTTCAAGTATGAACAGACAAGAAAAGAGAAGGAAGCAAAGAAGAAGCAGAAAATAATTGACGTGAAAGAGATTCGTTTATCTCCAAATATTGACACTAATGACTTGAACACGAAGATAAATGCTGCCCGAAAATTTCTTACGAAAGGCGACAAAGTAAAAGTGACATTGCGATTTAGAGGGCGAGAGATGGCTCACATGCAAAACAGTAAACATATCCTAGTAGAATTTGGCGAGAGCTTAAATGATATCGCGGTAGTTGAAAAAGAGCCAAAGGTAGAAGGAAGAAGCATGACAATGTTTTTAGCTGAGAAACGATAAGCGGTTATCAGAGATAACACTGCTTGGGTCAGTTAAAAGATAGAGGTAATATTGAAGTATAGGAGGAAACAGTTATGCCAAAAATGAAAACCAGCAGAGCAGCTGCAAAGCGCTTTAAAGTGACAGGAACAGGTAAGTTAAAGAGAGCGAAAGCTTATAAGAGCCATATCTTGACAAAGAAGACCACAAAGAGAAAGAGAAATCTCAGAAAGGCTGCAATTACAGATGCAACCAATGTTAAGAATATGAAAAAGATTTTACCGTATTTGTAAGAAGCGGTGATGTGATTATTTGTTAGGAGGATTTAAGAAATGGCAAGAATTAAAGGCGGTTTAAACGCAAGAAAGAAGCATAATAGAGTTTTGAAGCTTGCAAAGGGATACAGAGGAGCAAGATCGAAGCAGTATAGAGTGGCAAAGCAGTCCGTTATGAGAGCATTAGCTTCCTCTTATGCAGGTAGAAAAGAGAGAAAGCGTCAGTTTAGACAACTCTGGATTGCACGTATCAATGCAGCTGCAAGGTTAAATGGTTTGTCTTACAGCAAGATGATGCATGGATTAAAGGTTGCAGGAGTTGACATTAACAGAAAGATGCTTGCAGAGTTAGCTGTAAATGATGCAGAAGGTTTCAAGACACTTGCAGAACTTGCAAAGCAGAATGCATAGTGATACTTTTCATGGGTTAGGAATGCGTATGTACTGCGCATTCCGTAAAGAACATGATTAAAATATGAGAGGCGATTTTACACAGCAGAACTTTGCATATCGCTTTGAACTGTTACTATGAGCGGTTCCCGTGTAAATAGTAACTGTATAGTTGATAATAAGGAATGCGCAGAAAGGGGTTATCATCATGAAATTTTCATGAGATAGTCTCTTTTTATTCTTGCGAGTAATAAACCAAGCGACTATAAAATGGACATTTGGCGAATACCATGAGGATATTAATTATAAAAATATATTAACATTTTGACAAAAGTGTGATAAACTTTAATAGTGCATTACTTTAAAAGATTAAAGCGAAGGAGAATTTTTAATGGAAAAGTATTTTCAACCGGAAATTGAAACGATGCCTGTGGAGCAGATTCAGACGCTACAAAGTGAGCGGTTGGTTTGTCAGGTAAAATATGTGTATGACAATGTAAAATTTTATCGGGAAAAAATGGATGAAATAGGTGTAAAACCAGAGGATATAAAGGGCATTGAGGATTTACATAAGCTTCCTTTTATCAGCAAAGATGATTTGCGCGATCAGTATCCATATGGGCTTTTAGGAGTACCTTTATCAGAATGTGTGCGCATTCAATCGACAAGTGGTACAACAGGTCGCCGTGTAGTTGCATTTTATACACAGGAAGACATTGATGTGTGGGAGGAATGTTGTGCGAGAGCGATTGTAGCAGCAGGAGGCACAAAGGATGATGTATGCCATGTATGTTATGGTTATGGTCTTTTTACAGGTGGTCCAGGTTTGAATGGCGGTTCGCACAAAGTAGGCTGTTTAACACTCCCAATGTCATCAGGAAATACTGAACGTCAACTTCAGTTTATGACAGACCTTGGTTCCACTATTCTTTGTTGTACCCCTTCTTATGCTGCAAATCTTGGGGAAGCAATAAATGAGAGAGGGCTTCGGGACAAAATTAAATTGAAAGCGGGAATATTTGGCGCGGAACCGTGGACAGAGGAGATGCGTAAAAGTATTGAAAAGTCACTTGGAATTAAAGCGTATGATATTTATGGACTTACGGAAATTTCAGGCCCAGGTGTGTCCTTTGAGTGTGAGGAACAACAAGGAATGCATGTTCAGGAAGACCATTTTATTCCAGAGATTATTAATCCTGATACAGGTGAGGTATTACCGGAAGGTGAGGTTGGAGAATTGGTATTTACTTGTATTACAAAAAAAGCCTTCCCTCTTTTAAGATATCGCACACGTGACCTCTGTTATCTGACAAGAAAAAAATGTTCTTGTGGAAGAACTCATATTCGTATGCATAAGCCTATGGGAAGAAGTGATGATATGATGGTTGTAAAAGGCGTGAATGTATGGCCATCACAAATAGAAGCTGTATTACTAAACAAAGGTTATGAGGCAAATTATCAGATTTTGGTAGATCGTATTGGCAATAATGATACCATTGAGGTTCAGGTGGAAAAGACTCCAGAGATGGCAGCGGATACAGAGTTTAATACTGCTCAAGGAGAGAAAGCAATTGTGGCTGGTCTAAAATCAATGCTTGGAATTAAAGTAGATGTAAAAATTATTGAGCCCAAAACGATTACTAGAAGTGAAGGCAAGGCAGTGCGTGTGGTGGATAAGAGAAATCTGTATAATAAATAATTTTGTGTTCAGATTGGGTGAATGACTACTAAAAAAGAGTGCATTTTCATCAGAAGTAAAGAGAAAGTGACACTGGCACTACAATGTTACTGTTTACGTTCTAACTGCATTTAAGAGAATCTTGTGCATTGTGGGCGGAAACAGTAACATTATAATTGTATTACCTTTTTGTAGATATTCGTTTTGTAAACATACAAAATAATTAAGTATGGTGTGATGTTATAAGTTATTTATTTTGAAAAACGAAATAGGATTGTGTGGAGGCGGCGACCATAGTACCATCTGCTTTGTAAACATTTACCTCATAGACAGCGATGGAGGAACCATATTTTATTTCTTTTGCTTCGGCAATAAGCTTTTCTGTATTACATGCAGGTGCCAGATAATGAATATTACTGTTGACTGTCACAACACTCTTTCCGTGTGTAAGGGCAGCGCTGCCTCCAATGGTGTCAGCCAAAGCAAAAGTGCAACCACCGTGTACGGTTCCTAAAGGATTGAGTATTTCAGGTCTTAAGGGCATCTCTCCCTTGCAGTAACCTTCCGAGAGCTCTGTGATTCTCATATCAAGCAATTGTATAAAACCTAATGTGCCATAAAAATGATTTTTTATTTCGTCATAATTCATTATGATTATCCTTCTTTCTGAAGATAAAGAATTGTAGAAAAATAATTGCACTGTAAGTCTAAAATATATTTTAACCTATTTTACAACAAATAGTATATCAGATTTTAGAAATTATGTCCAAAAGAATAGTAAAAAATCGGTTGTTGATTCTTGACAGAATGCCTTTTTACTGATAAAATTAATTAACCTTGATGAATCAAGGGGTAGTAAAGGTTTCGACAGGGAATTTGAAGATGGAGAAGCAGGTCGTAGGTATACGTTAAATCCAAAATTAAAATTAAACGCTGAAGATAATTTAGCATTCGCAGCTTAATAGCTGCTGTCTGACCTAGTGCACCTACACATTAGAATTCAGGCATCGATTTTGTAGGAAACGACACATACAAAGCTTTGCGTATGTGGGCGTACTATGAAGCTACTAACTGTATAGGAGTGTTGATTCTCCTGTTCAGAAGGGAAATGGATTATATCCGAAAAAATCAACTAAACCTGTAGAAGTACATGGGATGGTTTTTTGGACACGGGTTCGACTCCCGTCTACTCCACTAAAAAAGCTTAGGAAATCTAAGCTTTTTATTTTTTGCATTGTATTGGTAGTGTAAAAAAGTTTGTGTCTATGGAAAAAAATACCTCTTTTTGGGCA
>CAJUAE010000099.1 GCA_910583965.1 uncultured Lachnospiraceae bacterium | reverse complement strand
CATATGAATAAAAAGTAGGAAAAGATTCTATTTAATATTCTGGTCGGCACGCCAATTATCGCGGTTGAGTCAGGATATGTGGAGGCGCTTGGTTGGAACCGATACGGCGGCTGGCGTATCGGTATCCGCAGCTTTGACGAAAAACGTTATTATTACTATGCACATCTAAGACAGAATAGGCCGTATGCAGAAGGACTCAAAGAAGGCGATTTTGTTACTGCAGGTGATGTGATTGGGTATATGGGGCATACTGGTTACAGCGATAAGGAGAATGTAAACAATATTAAGGCGGTGCATTTGCATGTTGGTTTGCAGTTAATTTTTGACGAATCCCAAAAAGATGGAAATAACGAAATCTGGGTTGATTTTTATCAGCTAGCCAACTTTTTGAGCGCCAATCGATGTGAAGTAGAGAGAGATGACACAACAAAAGAGTGGGATAGAAAATATATTATGAAAGACCCAATGGTTCCTAAGGATACAAAATAGACAAAGACAAAAAATGGGAACAGTGCACAATATTGGAAAAAATAATTTGTGGTCTTTGCAGTGGAAGAAGATAAAAATCAATAATTTTCACAAGTAAAATTCGTTAATATTGTAATAAATAACAAAAGATAAATAGATTGCTTTTTTTTTAACAATGTGATAAAATAAGCACAATGACTGTGATGACTACAATAAACGAGCAAATGATAAATACTGCACAAAGCGTTTGTACATATATAAAATGTGTCGGGCAAATCTGCAATATTTTTTTGTGCTTTTTTCTGTTTTTTTGTTTGTTGTGATAAAATAGCGATCATAGTCACACGGAAACAAATGGGCTACTGTGAATCACAGATAGCTTATTGAGGGAATTTTTTTAGATGGAGGAAAAGATAATGGCAAAGAAAATTGTATTAGCAGGTGCATGTCGTACAGCAATCGGTACTATGGGCGGTTCACTCAGCACAACTCCGGCTCAGGAACTTGGCGCAATTGTGATTAAAGAAGCATTGAACAGAGCAGGTGTTCCAGCGGATAAAGTGGATCACGTGTATATGGGATGTGTTATTCAGGCAGGTCTTGGACAGAATGTTGCTCGTCAGTCATCTATCAAGGCAGGTCTCCCAATCGAGACACCAGCAGTCACGGTGAATGTAGTATGTGGTTCGGGTCTTAACTGCGTTAATATGGCAGCACAGATGATTTTGGCAGGGGATGCAGACATTGTGGTAGCAGGCGGTATGGAAAATATGTCAATGGCTCCTTTTGCACTTCCTAATGCACGTTTCGGCTATAGAATGAATAATGGTGTGCTTGTAGATACCATGATTAAGGATGCACTTTGGGATGCATTTAACGACTATCATATGATTCAGACAGCAGATAATATTTGTGACGAGTGGAAGATTACGCGCGAAGAATTAGATGAGTTTGCATTAAAGAGTCAGCAGAAGGCAGAGGCAGCTCAGAAATCTGGTGCGTTTGACAAGGAAATTGTACCTGTTATGGTTAAGAAGAAAAAGGAAATGGTTGAGTTTAAGGTTGACGAGGGACCAAGAGCAGGTTCTACAATAGAAGGACTTGCAAAACTTCGTCCGATCAACAAGGATAAATATGTAACTGCAGGAAATGCATCTGGTATCAATGATGGTGCGGCTGCAATTGTGGTTATGAGCGAGGAGAAAGCAAAGGAATTAGGTGTTACACCAATGGCTGAGTGGGTTGCTGGTGCGCTTGCAGGTGTAAGACCAGAAGTGATGGGAATCGGTCCTGTTGCATCAACAAAGAAAGTTTTGGCAAAAACTGGCATGAAGATTGAGGACTTTGATATAATTGAGGCAAATGAGGCATTTGCTGCACAGTCTATCGCAGTTGGCAGAGATTTGGGCATTGATGTAGATAAGCAGCTCAATCCAAATGGTGGTGCGATTGCGTTAGGACATCCAGTAGGCGCATCAGGCTGCCGTATCCTAGTTACACTGCTTCATGAGATGGAAGCAAAAGATGATGCTAAGACAGGTCTTGCTACGCTTTGCATCGGTGGCGGTATGGGCTGCTCGACAGTAGTAAAGAAATATGAATAATCGATAGAGGAATCAGTCGATAGAAATTCTTAGCTGGTAAATCTACCAGCTAAGAGTTTCTGGTATGAGAGAAAAGAACACTTTATATGGAGGTAAGTATGGAATATATACTTTATGAGGTAAATGGTGCAGTTGGCAAGATTACCATCAATCGTGAGAAGGCTTTGAACGCACTTAATTCTCAGGTGTTGGACGAGTTGAATGAGACGCTTGATACAGTAAATCTCAACGAGATAAGATGTCTGATTCTTACGGGTGCAGGTACAAAATCATTTGTTGCAGGTGCAGATATCGGTGAGATGAGCACACTTACAAAGGCGGAGGGTGAGGCATTTGGTAAGAAGGGGAACGATGTATTTAGGAAGCTTGAGACATTCCCTATTCCAGTAATTGCCGCAGTCAATGGTTTTGCACTGGGCGGCGGATGCGAGATTTCAATGAGCTGTGATATTAGAATCTGCTCTGAAAATGCAGTGTTTGGTCAACCAGAAGTTGGTCTTGGCATTACGCCGGGATTTGGTGGTACGCAGAGACTTGCGCGTCTTGTGGGTGCTGGAATGGCAAAACAGATGATTTATACTGCTAGAAATATTAAAGCAGATGAAGCACTTAGAATCGGTTTGGTAAATGCAGTATATCCTGCTGATGAGCTAATGGCACAGGCAGAAAAGATGGCAGCAGGTATCGCAAAGAATGCGCCGATTGCTGTGCGCAATTGTAAGAAAGCAATCAACGAAGGCCTTGATGTGGATATGGACAAGGCAATTGTGATTGAGGAGAAGTTGTTTGGAGATTGCTTTGAGACAGAGGATCAGAAATATGGTATGGCATTTTTCCTTGACAAGAATAAGGAAAAGGTGAAAGAGCCGTTTAAAAATTGCTAATAAAATAATGAAATATTTAAGGAGGAGAAACAATGAAGGTAGGTATTATTGGTGCTGGAACAATGGGTTCTGGTATTGCGCAGGCTTTTGCGATGACAGATGGTTATGAAGTATGCTTATGTGATATTAAGCAGGAGTTTGCAGATGGCGGAAAGGCTAAGATTTTAAAGAATTTGAATTTCCTTGTAAGCAAAGAGAAGATGACACAGGAGAAAGCAGATACGATTGCAGCAAAGATTGCTACAGGATTAAAAGACATCTGTACAGATTGTGATTTGGTGATTGAAGTTGCTCCTGAAAAAATGGAAATTAAGAAGACAACATTTAAGGAATTACAGGATATTGTAAAGCCAGAATGTATCTTTGCAACCAATACTTCTTCTCTTTCTATTACAGAGATGGGTGCTGGGCTTGACCGTCCATTGATTGGTATGCATTTCTTCAATCCGGCTGACAGAATGAAGTTGGTAGAGGTGATTGCTGGTGCAAATACACCTGCGGATTTGGTAGAGAAGATTAAAGGTATCGCTTCTGAGATTGGCAAGACTCCTGTTGAGGTGAACGAGGCAGCAGGCTTTGTGGTAAACAGAATCCTTATTCCAATGATCAACGAGGCGATTAATGTATATGCAGCAGGTGTTGCAAGTGTTGCAGATATCGATGTTGCAATGCAGCTCGGTGCAAATCACCCAATGGGACCTCTGGCACTTGGCGATTACATAGGTTTGGACATTGTACTTGCAATCATGGAAGTAATCTATACTGAAACTGGCGATTCTAAGTATGCGCCTTCACCACTTCTTAGAAAGATGGTGCGCGCTGGAAAACTTGGAAAGAAGACAGGTGTTGGATTCTACGATTACTCTAAGAAATAATTGAATTGACAAAATTGCGGCAAGGCACTGTGCGTGATGCATGGTGGCTTGCTGTTCGTGCACGCGCCGACGTAGCAGAAGAATGCCATTGGAGTGGCGCTAAAATGTTTTTATAAAATGGAGGAAAATAACATGGATTTTACATTAAGTAAAGAGCATGAGATGGCGAGAACCCTTTTCAGAGAATTTGCTGAAAAAGAGGTAAAGCCTCTTGCAATCGAGGTAGACGAGACAGAGGAGTTCCCAAGAGAGACTGTTGAAAAAATGGCAAAAGCTGGTTTTATGGGTATTCCAATTCCGAAGGAGTATGGCGGACAGGGCTGTGATGTTTTGACTTATGCAATGTGTGTTGAGGAATTGGCAAAAGTTTGTGGTACAACAGCAGTTATTGTTTCCGCACATACATCTCTTTGCTGTGACCCAATTCTTACATATGGTACAGAGGAGCAGAAGCAGAAGTATCTGCCAGACCTTGCAAGTGGTAAGAAAATTGGAGCTTTTGGTTTGACAGAGCCAGGTGCTGGTACAGATGCACAGGGACAGCAGACAAAGGCTGTTTTGGAAGGTGATGAGTGGGTACTTAACGGCTCTAAGATTTTTATTACAAATGGTAAAGAGGCAGATGTGTATGTAATTTTTGCGATTACAGGAATGATTGAGAAGCGCGGAAGAATGACAAAAGAGATTTCAGCATTTATCGTGGAGAAGGGTACACATGGATTCTCATTTGGTACAAAGGAAAAGAAAATGGGTATTCGCGGTTCCTCAACCTATGAGTTAATCTTTACTGATTGCCGTATTCCAAAGGAAAATATGTTAGGACAGCAGGGTAAGGGCTTTGGCATTGCTATGCATACACTTGATGGTGGACGTATCGGTATCGCTGCACAGGCACTTGGAATTGGTGAGGGTGCTCTGGAGAGAACAATTGCGTATGTAAAGGAGAGAAAGCAGTTTGGACGTGCAATTGGTGCTTTCCAGAATACACAGTTCCAGCTTGCTGATATGGCAACAAAGGCACAAGCTGCACAATTTATGGTATATAAGGCAGCATGCACAAAGGATCAGTATACAAAAGATCACAAGACTTCTTATAATGTGGAAGCAGCTATGGCGAAGTTATACGCTGCTGAGATGGCTATGGAAGTGACTACAAAGGCAGTGCAATTACACGGTGGTTATGGTTACACAAGAGAGTATGAAGTAGAGCGTATGATGAGAGATGCCAAGATTACAGAGATTTATGAGGGAACAAGTGAAGTTCAGAGAATGGTTATCTCCGCAAATCTGTTAAAGTAGAAATGTGTAAATTTCAGAAACGAAACTTAAAAGAATAATAAAGGAGAATAAACATGAAAGTTGTAGTATGTGTAAAACAGGTACCTGACACAAAGGGTGGTGTAAAGTTTAATCCTGATGGTACACTTGATAGAGCAGCTATGCTGACAATCATGAATCCTGATGACAAGGCAGGTCTTGAGGCAGCATTGAGATTAAAGGACCAGTATGGCGCAGAAGTAACTGTTGTGACTATGGGTCTTCCAAAGGCAGAGGAGGTTCTTCGCGAGGCACTTGCTATGGGTGCAGATAAAGGAATCCTTGTGACAGATAGAGTTCTTGGAGGAGCAGATACATGGGCTACTTCACAGACGCTTGCAGGTGCAATTAGAAATCTTGATTATGATTTGATTATTACAGGTCGTCAGGCAATTGATGGTGATACAGCACAGGTTGGTCCTCAGATTTCTGAGCATCTTGGAATTCCTGTAATCTCTTATGCACAGAAGATTCAGATTGAGGGCGACAGCGTTATTGTTGAGCGTCAGTATGATGACAGATATCATGTGTTAAAGGCTAAAATGCCATGTCTGATTACAGCGCTTGCGGAATTAAATGAGCCTCGTTATATGACTCCGGGTGGAATTTTTGATGCATATAAGGCTGAGATTACCACATGGGGCAGAGCTGACTTGAAGGATGTAGAGGATTCTAATCTTGGTTTAAAGGGTTCACCAACACAGATTGCAAGAGCATCTGACAAGGTTAGAAAAGGAAAGGGTGAGAAGGTTACATTAGACCCTTCTGAATCTGTAGAATACATTATGAACAAGTTAAAAGAGAAGCATGTGATCTAATAAATGCTTAGAGTATAATGGAGGTTTATCATGAATTTAGAAGAATATAAAGGCGTGTTTGTCTTCGCACAGCAGGTAGATAACAAGGTAAGCAGCATTGCTCTTGAACTGATTGGCGAAGGAAAGAGACTTGCAGAGAAATTAGCGACAGAAGTGACAGCAGTATTGGTTGGAAGCGACGTGAAAGGGTTGGCAGACGAGCTTGCTGCTTACGGCGCAGATAAGGTGATTGTAGTAGATGATCCTGAATTAAAGGAGTATAGAACAGAGCCTTATGCACATGCATTGGCATCTGTTATCAATCAGTATAAACCTGAGATTTTATTGGTAGGTGCGACTGCGATTGGTCGTGACTTAGGTCCTAGGGTATCTGCTAGAGTACATACAGGTTTGACAGCAGATTGTACTTCTCTTGAGATTGGTGATTTCCCAATCAACCCAATTCCAGGCAAGGAGCAGAAACACAATCAGTTGCTTATGACGCGTCCTGCATTTGGTGGAAATACAATTGCTACAATTGCATGTCCAGATTTCCGTCCCCAGATGGCTACGGTTCGTCCTGGTGTTATGCAGAAACTTGAGAAGAAAGAGGACGCTAAGGCTGTTGTTGAAGAATTCAATCCTGGATTTACACCAGACAATAAGTATGTAGAAATCGTAGAGGTTGTCAAGAACCTTACAGATACCGTTGATATTATGGATGCAAAGATTCTTGTATCTGGTGGTCGTGGCGTAGGAAGTCCCGAGAATTTCAAGATTCTTGACGATCTTGCAGAGGCAATTGGCGGTACAGTTAGCTGCTCTCGTGCTGTAGTAGATGCTGGTTGGAAGAATAAAGACTTACAAGTTGGTCAGACAGGTAAGACTGTTCGTCCTAATGTATATTTTGCAATTGGTATCTCTGGTGCAATCCAGCATTTAGCAGGAATGGAAGAGTCTGATATTATTATCGCAGTTAATAAAGATGAGACTGCTCCAATCTTTGATGTCGCTGATTATGGTATTGTTGGCGATTTGAATAAGATTGTGCCAATGCTTACAGAGCAGATTAAGGCGGCTGTTGCAAACAAGTAATTGCAGAATTATGGTTACTTTCACACCCGTGCCATGCACTTGCTGCATGGCGTCGGAGCCAGCGCCAAAATGCTTGTTTTTTAGCATTTTGTGTGCATCATTGTTGCAATTCACATCGGATAATCGTAAATTAATATGAAATTTGGTGTGGGTGTGGATTGTAACAAATTATGAATTTTACATAAAACCTCAAAGAATTTATCCTTTGGGGTTTTTTTTTGTTGAAAGATGGAGTATAATCAAGTAGATAGCGTTTGGATAGGAGTATCATGCAACTGTATTTGACAGGAAAGAAATCATTCAAGAACTACATAATAGAAATAAATAATAAAAGATAAGGAGAATGGGAATGGCATTAACAGAATTGAATACTTATACAATAAATGATATGTACAATCTTCCAGATGGGCAGCGGGCTGAACTGATTGATGGAAGGGTTTATTATATGGCACCTGCGACAAGGAATCATCAGCGAATTGTAGGAGAGCTTTTTGCGACAATTCGAGAACATATTCGTAGAAATAATTTTAAAGGTGAAGTGGATATCACACCATTTGGTGTGTTTATTGACGCGGATGATAAGAGCTATGTCGAGCCAGATATCTGTATAATTTGTGATGATAACAAATTAGATGAGAGAGGCTGCAATGGTGCGCCAGACTGGATTATTGAGGTGGTTTCTCCAGCAAGCCGCAGAATTGACTACACCACAAAACTTTTTAAGTATCGTACTGCCGGAGTGCGTGAATATTGGATTGTGGATGCGGATAAGAGTCGCGTGATGGTATATAATTTTTATCAAGATGACATGAGAGAGTATAGTTTTATTGAGGAAATTCCTGCTGGAATTTATACAGATCTTACTGTTCGTATGTCAAATCTAGAGTTGTGATATTGCAAAATAATCTCAACTGTGTGGTTGAACGCGCGCTTTTATTTGTAAAAGTTGTGTTATGGTATTTTAACGTCTGATGACACAAGCATTTTTGCATTTATAAGGGAGTGACAAGCGAATCTGAAAGTTTATTTTTATTTGTATTGTAATAAACTATATTAGATGTACTGTCAGAATTGTAACTGCAAAAGTAGAAATTAATTGAGTGAGATTTAGATAATTGATATGAGCGGTAGTGTGAAAAATAGTTCTAAGGTAGCAAAAAACACTGCCTAAGAACGATTAAGTTTCACACAGGAAAAACACAAAGGACAGCGTTTTTCATTTCTATTTGAGGCGGCATGAGGATTTTTATATTTCGTGTTATATGGATTATTATGAGTGGAGATCAGAGTGATTTCCACTTTTTTATGCACAGACTCGTGCAGAGGAAATAAGCTGTTAATAAGTTCTATCAGTTTTTTTGATGACTACTTAGTGTTCAATTTTGAAAGAGTATGTTATACTATAAAATATTCCCGTGAAAGAAATTCAATAGAAATTGTGGCAGTCACAAACAGGGAGGAATAGGCATGAATATTTGTATTGTTGACGATGACAAGTATGTAGTAGAAAAAATTGTAGAAGGAATGGAATGGGAAAAGTGGAATATTGACGGGGTTTTTACAGCATATAATATTAAACAGGCAAAAGAGATTTTAAGTACTATGGAAATCGATATCCTACTTTCAGATATTGAAATGCCTCAAGGAAGTGGCTTGGAACTGCTAAAATGGGTGCGCGAGCAAAAGCTTCCTGTTGAATGTATTTATTTAAGTAGTTATGCACATTTTGCTTATGCACAAAAAGCCTTGGAATTGCATTCCAAGGCATACTTATTAAAGCCAGTTTCAAACAAGGAACTCGGCGGTGTGTTGGATGATCTGGTTAATCAGATGAAACTAGAAAGAGGGGTGGCAGGAGAAGACAAGCAGAGAATCAAGGAGAAATATTGGAGGAATATTCTTCTAGGGAAAGAGCCAGATGTGACATTTGGAAAAGAAAACAAAAATATTGGAGGCAGTTATAATGAGGACGACTTTATTGTATTAAGTTTGCTGCGTATTTTTCATGGAATAAAGCACAAAAAAATACAGGATGCCGCTGTGTTTTACCTTACGCTTAAACATGTTTCGGAGGAGTTTATACATAAAAGGGAAATGCCTCTGGATGTGATGTTTCAATGTAGTGATGACTGTTTTGTGATTGTATTGAAAAGTAGCAAAGAGGAAAATAACAGATTTAAGTGCGATTTTAAGGAGCTTCTTTCCTGTATAGAAAGTGAAATAAACACTTCGGCATGTGTTTATGTAGGGAAATGTACACGAGTAGCAGACCGGAATGCTCAGTTGGCTTTGTTTGAGATGATGAGAGATGGAGTGCCAGGAGAAGAGGGGATTTTACTTTTAGATGAGTGGACAGGCAGAAATGCAGTATATAATCCGCCAGATTTTGCTAGATGGGAACAGCGAATGATGTATTCTCAGGACATGACAGGTGTGTTATCTGAAATTACAGATTATGTGAATGAGATATGTACAAGTGGTGCAGTAAATGCTAGAGTATTTAGTAGTTTTAAAGCGGATTTACAACAAATGGTCTTTCATTATATGATGGAAAATGGCATTGCGCTGAATCAGATTTTTGAGGCAGGTGAATTTGATTATTATTGTGATAAAGCATCATTAACTAGTCGTGATATGAAGGAATTTGTCAATATTTTGTTTAAAAAACTAAAAGCTGTATTAAAAGTAGAAAATACAGGGGGAAATGTTGTAGAACAGATTATGCGTTATATTGATGATAATCTTGCTGGAGACTTATCAAGAGCGAATTTGGCTTCAAAGGTGTACATATCAGAAGACTATCTATCCAAGAAATTTGCTCTCCATACGGGCATGAGTATTCCAAACTATGTATCCAAGAAAAGAATGGAAATGGCATGTGATTATTTTGAAAATACGTTGTATAGTGTCAGTGAGGTGGCAATGTTAGTAGGCTACAGTAATTTTTCATATTTTAGCAAAACGTTTCGTGATTATGCAGGATGTACGCCAAATGAATACAAAAACAAAAATTGTAAGAATGGTATAACAAAAATCTGACATATATAGGAAAAATAAAGTTATAAAAAGAGCAGAGTGACGAAAATCTGCTCTTTTTTGTTAGCGTTTTTGCACAATATTTATAGAGCGGCAAAAAAGGAATCGTTATAATATATGTATATTAAAAGAATAGGAGGCGATTCTTGGTGAGTAAGGAAACAGCAGTAAGAAAAAAGAAAAACATATGGCATAGGATGTATAGCGACCGTGCGTTGTATATTTTATTATTGCCATCGGTCATTATTTTGTTTTTGTTTACCTATATACCAATGTATGGTGTGGTTATAGCATTTAAAGATTTTTCACCAGCAAAAGGTATTATGGGAAGCCCATGGGCAGGGTTAAAATATTTTAAACAATATTTTTATTCTTATCAGTTTTGGCCCACGATTAAGAATACATTAATTCTAAGTGTTTACAGTATTGCTGTAACTTTTCCATTGCCAATTCTGCTTGCATTGGTTTGCAATCAAATGCGCTCAGGAAAATTTAAGAAGTTTTTTCAGGTGTCTACATATCTTCCCCACTTTATATCAACAGTCGTTATGTGTGGTATGATTATCTTGTTTTTATCTCCTAGTTCTGGTGTAATTGCAAGGCTTTTTGGATATTTTGGAGCTAAGATGCCTAATGTGATGGGCCAAGCGTCCTCATTTCCCAGCGTTTATGTCTGGACAGAAGTATGGCAGCATTTAGGGTGGGATAGTATTTTGTACATAGCAGCTTTAGCGGCGATTGACCCTTCCTTATATGAGGCGGCTACGGTAGATGGCGCTTCCAAATGGCAGAAAATGATTAAGATTGATATTCCCTTGTTGATGCCTACTGCAACGGTAATGTTTATATTGAGAATGGGTAGTGTTATGAGTGTTGGCTTTGAAAAGGTTTACTTGCTTCAGAATAATCTGAATACGGCAACAAGTGAGATTATATCCACTTATGTGTACAAGATGGGTCTTGTCAGCAGTCAGTATAGTCTTTCCTCGGCAATCGGGTTATTCAATAATGTGATAAATCTTGTACTGTTGGTGGCAGTGAATTTTATCTCGTCTAAGATGAGTAATACCTCACTAGTATAGGAGGGACATATGAAAGAAAATATTGTAAAAAACAAAATTAAAAAATCGAAAGAAGACAAAATATTTGATTTTATTATTTATTCTGTAGCGACTTTGCTTATATTGATTACATTATATCCAATGTATTTTATTGTGATTGCATCGATTAGTAATCCTACAGATGTGTCGAGTGGAAATATTATATTCTGGCCCAAAGGAATTAATTTTCGAGGCTATGAACAACTTCTCAATTATAATCAGTTATGGGTTGGGTATAAAAATACCATTATTTATGCAGTATTGGGAACTTGTATGAACTTGATTGCTAATATTTCTGCATCCTATGCGCTCTCGAGAAAAAATCTGGTAGGAAAGAAGCTAATTACTTTCTTTTATCTAGTTCCTATGTTTTTTGGGGGTGGTTTGATACCAACTTACTTGATTATAAAAAATTGTAATATGTTAGATACAAGGTGGGTTATGATTCTTCCCTTCTCTGTAATTACTTATTATATCATTGTAGGAAGAACATTTTTTGCCAATAATATTCCAGATGATTTGTGGGAGGCAGCACAGATTGACGGTTGTGGAAACATGACTTTTTTCTTTAAAATTGTGCTTCCGCTGTCAAAAGCAGTAATTGCAGTAATTGCCTTATGGTCGGCAGTTGGACATTGGAACTCGTATTTTAATGCATTGATTTACTTAAGGAGTGATGCGTTGCAGCCCTTACAGATTGTGCTTAGAAATATTTTAATCAGCAATCAGACAATGAGTACAATGATGACAGGAACTGCTGCAACGGAAGCAAGACAGGCAGCAGAGTTAATTAAGTATGGTGTGATTGTTGTATCCTCTGCGCCAATTATGTGTATGTATCCTTTTGTGCAAAAATATTTTAACCAAGGTGTTATGATTGGTGCCGTGAAAGGTTAAGAAAAGTAGAAAAGAAAAGTAAAAATAGGCTCTCGGAATCATGAGCCTGCCGACCAAAGCCCAGCGGTTGGCTGAA
>CAJUAE010000098.1 GCA_910583965.1 uncultured Lachnospiraceae bacterium | reverse complement strand
TGTCATGACCCTCCGCAAGAATCATCTTCACATCATCAGGATAGGAGTCCACCCATCCCCCTGTCATAAAAAACGTCACTTTCACATCATGCTTTTTTAATATCTCCATTATTTTTTTTGTATCTTCATTTCCCCATGCCGCATCAAATGTCAACGCAATCTTTGGTTCTTCTGTCTGCACACAATAAATTGGCAACTCTCTGCCTCCTACAGTGGAGCTGGTGGGCAGAATCGTGCCTTCTTCCCTGTATCGCACTCCCAAAAGCCCTGCCAGCACGAACATTGCCACTGCCAAAGTCATAGTTTTTCTTGAAATATGAATTTCCTGTAAATATGCATTGATTTCCCGCAAATATTGAATCAATACACCACTTGTCTGTGAATCATGAGCATCATTACTTCTGCCAAGCATAAACTGCCCTCATTATTTTTTATAAAATATATTAAAATAATATGATTTGTATGACAATGTTTAAGGGCGTTTTGCTCATATTTATTGTAATAGTTCAGCCATGCTCATTCATAAATTGTCAGTTTATATATTCTGACAGTTCCAAATATTTCTACAGCTTATTGCATATTGGGCATTTAGAATCTACAAAGTGTTTTATATAAACGTTCTTTATAGTATTTTATCACTTCAATTTTGCATGGCTGAGTTATTATTATTCATTAAATTGTCAGTTTATATATTCTGACAATTCCAAATATTTCTACAGCTTATTGCATATTGGGCATTTAGAATCTACAAAGTGTTTTATATAAAAAGCTCCCAATAGCATTTTATTGATTCAATTTCGCATGGCTGAGCTGTTACTATTTGTTATAATTAGTTTGATTACAAAGCCTGTCAAGCACATCAAAATAAGTCTCAAATGTTTTTTTGCAACACATAGGATTAGAAATTTCTATTCCTTCCACACATAGCCCAATCAACGCAAACGCCATTGCCATGCGGTGATCTTCATATGTTTGGATTACTGTTGGCTGTGGCACACCTGGATGGATGGTAATAGCATCCTGTTCCTCCTCGCAGGAAATGCCAAGACGCAAAAGCTCTGTCACAATCGCATGAATGCGATCTGATTCCTGTAATCGAATATGGCCAATATTTTCAATACGAACAGTACTGTCCACAAAAGGCGCAAGCGCTGCAAGCGTCATTGCCTGATCAGAAAAATCCTTCATGTCTACAGTGGTACCTTTTAATTTGCTATCTGCAATCCCTCTTATTTCAATTCCATCAGGTGTATCGTTAACAATACACCCCATTTGCGATAGCAATTCTAGAAACTTTAAATCACCTTGCATGCATTCCCATGTAACATTTTTAACTACAGTTCTACCTCCTGTAAGTGCTGCTGCTGCGTAAAAATAACAAGCGGCCGATATGTCTGGTTCAATCTGATAGCATCTTGCAGTATAAGAAATCCCACTTTTCATATAATATTTTTCGCCATCAAAATTCACTACTGCGCCAAACTGCTCCATCATTTTACGCGTAATTTGTATGTACGCACCATCTTTACGCACACTTGTAATCTCAATGCTAAGTCCTTGTTTTATCATAGGCGAAATTAGCATCAATGCACTCAGAAATTGTGTACTTTCACTGATATTAAGCTTTACATTACATATTTTATCTGTGGGTAGTTTACCGCCAATTCCTCTGACACGAATGGGCAGAAATCCCTCTTTTTCCAGACAGATAATCTCTGCCCCTAATTCTGTCAACACTTCAAAAAGTGGCTTCATTGGGCGTTTTTTCATCTGTTCAGAGGCATTTATTACAAAAGTTCCCTCCGCCATAGCAAGCATTGCCGTCAAAAACCTTGCCGCAGTACCAGCACTACCAACATTGATTTCTCCCTCTGTAACAGGGACTTTTCCATTCAAGCCTTCTACTATGACTACTTTTGCGTCTTCGTCAACATTCACTTGAAAACCAAGTGACTTTAACGAATCAAGAAAATTTCTGGAATCATCACTGAATAGTACCCCTTTTAGAGTTGTCATTCCATCAGCAAGTGCTGCCATCAACAATGCCCTATTTGTCATACTTTTTGAACCTGGTACTTCTACAACCCAATCAACAGGAGTATCCAATTTTTGTACTTTATACTTTTCAATCGTCACGATATCATTCCTTTCATATTTTATCTGTCATAGTATCAGATTGTTTCATATAAAGTCTATCATACTCCCCTACTTTTCACAAGAAACTATTTTACTACAAACAATTCATGTAATGCTCGCGTAGAAGCCACATACAAAAGTTTTGCCAATTTGGGATTCTCCTTGTATCCCTTTAAATCTGGTTTCCACAATAACACACAATCAAATTCAAGCCCCTTGGTTTCTGGTACGGTAAGCACCATCACTCCCTTGCTAAAACCACTCTTATCCGAATCTGTCAATGTTATCTGATTGCTAAGTCGCCTGATAACACTTTCTTTCTCTTTGTCGGAAAAACAAATAACTGCCATTGTCTCATAGCCTTTCTGCTGCATATCAGTTAAAATATCGACGGATATGCCCGCAGCCTCCTCTTTGGAGATACTCTCTATAAAATGAACAGGTGCACCATGCCTGATAACAGGTTCAATCTTATATGCTCCTCTTGAGGCGCTGCTCAATATCATTCCAGCAAACTCCGAAATCTCAATTGTATTGCGATAGCTCTTTGCCAACACTCGAAACTGATCTGTATTACCATCAAAAATTTTCTCGCGCATGTCGTTCCATTCATTCATCCCACACTCATAATTGACATTCTGAGACACATCACCCATAATAGTAAAATAGCATTCTGGCAATACAGTGCGCAAAGCATAATAGACAATGGGGCCAAAATCTTGTGCTTCGTCAATAAAAATCTGTCCAAACTCGTCATCTGGTTTCTTTTGTAACGCCCTATAGTAAATGATAAGCATTGCGGCAATATCATACACATCAAAAATACCCCGTAAAACTTGTTCTATAACGGACGTCATATTAATATAATACGCACTTCCATATACTTCTAGAAATTGCAAATATAGATTCACCACAGTTCCTTTATAACAATGATTGGAAAAATAATTTTTATATTGTGCAAGTTTTTTCTTGTATATTCCAATCTCCTCACGCCCTTGACACTGCAATTTAATACGAGTGCGCAATCGCTCATCGAGTGTTACAAGAAGTCGATTGATAGAATAATTTGGATTTCCCTTAATAAAATCATCATTATTTTTCTGAGACAACAGCATACCTAGTTCTTCATCATACACCACACAATTGCCAAGAATATGCCCTCGCAGTCGTTGCATATGCTGTTCTAATTCTGATGTAAATAACATCTTACTTTTCCACGCAAGACTTGGAGATGGTGAAACTATCTGATATTTTTTCTTCCATTCCTTCTTTAATAAATGGACAAGCAGTTCATCCATGCGCATATGTTTCACATCATACACGTCTAACTCTGGAAGTCCTCCTGTAATATAATCAATTAAAATGTCACTTCCACCCACAATACAAAATTCATTGGAAGTAAAACGCTCTTTATAATTGTACATAATATAGGAAATGCGATGCATTGCCACTGTTGTCTTTCCACTACCGGCAACTCCCTGTACAATAATGTTATGAAATGGACTTTCTCGTATAATCTCATTTTGTTCTTTTTGGATTGTTGCAATAATATCGCCAAGCACAGCATCTCTATTTTTGCTTAAATATTTTACCAGAAGTTCATCATTTGCCGCTACATCACTGTCATAAAATCCTTGTATACGCCCTTTTTCAATATCATATGTTCGTTTCAAACTTAGGTCAATGCGATATTCACGCCCTTTGCCATCATTTTGACTATCAGGAATGCTGTAAGTTCCTCTACCCAATTCATTCTCATAGTAAACAGTGGAAATTGGTGCTCGCCAATCCACAATTTCCACATCTGTTTTATTGCGTAAAACGCCATGTTTTCCAATGTAGATTGATTCAAACAATCGTTCATCTAAATTGCGATAATCAATCCTGCCAAAAAAAGGCTTCTCATATGCTGCCTTATTTTTATTTAATTGATTTAAACTATGTTCCTCAAGACTACGCGAGGTCATCATTTGATCGTAAAGCTCCACATTGCCGCTTTGCACTTCATCAAACAACGCCTTCGTCTCCTTATGGCGCTCCTCATACTGTCGCTCATACTCCGCAATATTCGCGGCAATCAGCGATCTACATTCTTTAAAATGCACATCTTCCTGTTCCCATTCTTTACTCTTTGTCAATTTTTGATTCGACATATCGTACCCATACCTTTCTAAGAACTTTTGTTCTCTCCCCTTTATTGGGTTTGCATACGTACTTCCCATTACAGGGTTGCGTATTATGATTGTTCGGTTGCGATTTTGTCACGCTTTATAATACATTATTTGTCCTTAATCAATTATTTCTAATGGCTTAGAAACTGTTCAGAAATAATATCTACAATTTGTACAAGATATTTCTTTGAAAATATATCAAAAAAATCCCTAAGATTCCGCTTCACAGAATCTTAAATCAAATGTGAAACTTAGTACCTCTCCACGAAATGGCCTTTGCTGTGAGTGAAAACTGTCATAAGCGCTTAAAAGTACTTCTCACACAAACCCTCATCTGTCCGCTCTTGCGGACATACAAATCAGGATGGTGAAATCTTTAATTTCACACTATAATCTGTATTATTTTTACATGACAAAATTTCTATAAGTGTTTACATTTCATTTGATTTTGACAGGAACTATTCAGATTGCCATTCACACCAGATTTGGAGATATCTATACGCATTTTTGATGTAAACAATAACATATATGCTCACAAAATACAAAAGAACAATCATTCCTGTGTACTGCTCTTTCTACTTTTGCGTGGATATGAAAAGTAACACTCATAGTGTTATTATATAATTTAATAAAAAAATTACTAGACTTATATTTTTGATTATGATATACTGTTATATAGAATTGTAACAAAAAAACACTTTAGCCACCTAAAGTGTTTTTTTATATAAAATCCTATTCTATATTTAGGATATATGATATGCTTTAAAAAAATATCTTACACAATCTGTATCGACTATTTTTCTAACTACTTATTGCGGAAATCCCGCCTCTTGAGCTGTAATTCCTGCATTGTACAGCAGATTCTCCGCATCTGTTACCTGACTCGCATTGAAATTGCTCAAATCAAGGCTTTTTAAGCTAACACAATCATAAAACATTGCATGCATATTAGTAACACGACTTGTATCAAAACTGCTTAAGTCAATTTTTTCCAAACTCGTACAGTCATAAAACATAGAATTCATATTTATTACCTGTTCTGTTTTAAATTTGCTTAAATCCAATTCCTTTATGCCTCTACAATCATTGAACATAACAAACATATTTGTTACCTGACTTGTGTCAAAACCACTCAAATCGATTTCGGTCAAAGCTATACATCTGCTAAACATATGCCCCATATTCGTCACTTTGCTTGTATCAAAACTGTTTACATCAATTTGTTCTAAATGATTACAATCATAAAACATACAATACATATCTGTTACTTGGCTCGTATCAAAATTATGTAAGTCAATATTCTTCAAACTGCCACAACTGTGAAACATCGTGTACATATTTGTCACTCCATCTGTGTAAAAACAGTTGTTAAACTGAATCTCTGTTACATTCTCATAACCTGCAAACAGAGAATTACCAGAAGATGCCCTAATTCTGCCATCTGCTGTAATATATAAATCATACCCTTCAAAATCCAACTGTGTCTGCTCTGTTAGTTTAATCCATGCCATTACAGTGCCATTCTGTTCCTGAGACACATCCCATGCTTCCTCTTTAGGCATATCCTTCAATGCATCAAGAAAAGTAATTGTCACAATTGAAGATCGTGCAATTTTATTGTTCCCTAATACCCATCTTTCTTCTCCCTCCTCAAAAGTCAACTTATCTTCCATCAATACTTTTGTTGTTGATGGTTCATTTGAATCTGGTTTGGACAGCGTTGATCCACATGCAGTTAACAAAAACCCTATTAACATTAAGACTACTACGCATTTGAAATAGTTTTTCTTTCTCATAAAAGAATTACTTTAGAGTGCTATCTCTTTATAGCATCTAAACCTATTTTTCCAAAGTAATAATTATAACATAAATCGTCATCTATTTTCAAAACTAAGCAGGAAATACATACTATGTACATAATAATTCAACCATGTAAAATTAAATATATAAAATGCTGTCGAAATCTTGCCCTTATAAGATATTTTGTATCTTTAATTTTATAGAGCAGACCCCAGTATGAAATAAACTATTGAAAATAACTTAAATAAATCGTTAGAATGTACAAATTGATACCTTATAAATAGGCATAGCTGAATGTAATATTTTTTGACATTTTAAACTTTATTTGGACACTCGTACACACGAGTAAAGAAAATTCCTTCCCCTATTTAAGCGCCCTTGTGCATAAAAAAACACCACAATACCATGTGTTTGGTATTTGCAGTGCTCTATTGGGTTGGGCTGTTTTAAACAGTTAACAGCTCGTAGGGGAATCGAACCCCTGTTTTCGCCGTGAGAGGGCGACGTCTTAACCGCTTGACCAACGAGCCATAATAAATTTAACTATAAAATGAAAAAACAGCTCGTAGGGGAATCGAACCCCTGTTTTCGCCGTGAGAGGGCGACGTCTTAACCGCTTGACCAACGAGCCATAACTGTTATATGATACTGTCTATTTTCTATACCGTCGACAGCTATTAAATCATACAACAGTTTTTATAAAAAAGCAAGTACTTTTTTATAATAGTTTTAATTCAAAGAAATTTTTGTATATATCAAACAAAACTTAATATATTTAAAATTAATTTTTATTTAAAAATCACCATAAATTACTTTATCTATATTTCAAAATCCATACAAACTCTTGTCTTTGTATAGGGACGTACTTTTCCATCTGCAACGGCAACATGTTCTGGGTGCACCGCATATCCTTTCAATGCCTCTACACTCTCAAAAGTAGAATCTAGCATTACATCTGCATTGGAAGATGACAGTTGATTTATTTGCACTTTTATATCAATCAAGCCTGATATTTTTCCATAAAGTGCCTCAAGTCCTGCCTTAATATCTTCCTTTACTTGTGTTTTCTGGCTGTCGGTTAGTTCATCCTTTAATTGCCATAATATTACATGTTTTATCATTTTTCTCTCCTATCCTACAATTTTTATTGTACAAACAATATTACCTTTCATGGGTCAGAAATGCACATTCCACAAGAACATACTTCAGGCATAAGAGGCGATTTTTGTATAGCAAAACTATATATCGCCTAAATTGTTACTATTATAATCCGACTTTCACATCATAATAGTAATAAAATCATCTACCTTACATAAAATGAACGTTCTTCTTCCTCGAGTGGTATTTCCTTTGTTTCAATGGAATCAATAGTAATATAATCACTTTTATTTATCATCACTAACATTTTGTTGATTGCCTTTTCTGTCCCCTGTGCTTCCATCTCGACAGAACCATCGTATTCATTTTTTGCCCAGCCGGTAATTCCCATTCCATTTGCAGCATACTTCGCTCGGTAACGAAACCCCACACCCTGTACTTTCCCTGTAAAACGAAAATGTTTTCTAACAATCATTCCTGCCACCTTCACTCTGTCAAATCATACTTCTTTGCCGTCTCTCTATTTCTGTACGCATGCTTTTCATAATATCCTATCAACTTTTTATCCTCATCTCGCAGCGCAACCATATAGACATCTTTATTTTCTTTTTCATTATAAAATGTATAAATTCTATTGTGATTGGTACTCTCTCCAAACCACAAGACTACTTTCTTAATCTTTTCAATGGACTGTGGATTATGACAATCCAATAAACTTTGTCCTACAAGCGCCTGTCCTCCTCGCTTCTCATAACGAATAATGGCTGCTGGATTCATATAAATAATCTCATGTGCCACATTACAAATAACAACGGCACATGGATCTGTATCAATTATGCTTTTAAAATATTTTGTCAATTCCATATTTTTATTCCTTATCTTTTAATTAACTCTAATTTTATCGTGATAGTTCCTTAGACCAACTGCCAAAACGCCACTGCACTTGCCGCCGCTACATTTAGAGAATCAACACCGTTGGCCATCGGTATACGAACTGTATAATCACAGGAAGCTATTGTTTCTACTGCAAGTCCATCTCCCTCTGTGCCAAGTACAATCGCAAGCTTCTCCTCTCGTTTTAGTTTCAGATCATCAATATTGAGTGCATCCTCATTCAACGCTAGTGCTGCTGTCCGAAATCCCAAATTTTGCAACAATTTTATCTCTTGTTCCTCTGTAAAAAATGCCCATGGAATTTGAAATACGGTTCCCATACTTACACGGATTGCACGCCGATACAAGGGATTGCTACACGTGGGCGTCAGCAGTACTCCATCAACTCCCAATGCTGCGGCCGATCGAAAGACAGCGCCGACATTTGTGGGATTCACTACGCGTTCAAGCACAGCAAGCCTGCGCGCCCCTGCGCAGATTTCTGAGACAGTCTTAGACGCTGGACGATACATTGCACATAACATACCACGTGTCAGTTTAAAACCCGTAAGCTGTGTCAACACATCAAATTCCGCTGTATACACAGGAATATTTCCACAGCGCCCAATCACATCTTTCTGTCTTTCTATCTGCCTTGTCTCAATTAAAATAGAAATAGGAACACATCCATAATTCAGTGCTCTCTCAATCACACGCGGACTCTCCGCAATAAATATTCCTTTTTCCGGTTCATGGCGATTCAAGAGCTGCCCCTCAGTAATTCTAGCATATACGTCCAATTGTGGCGCATTAAAATCTGTTATTTCTACAATATTTTTTGTACAATTCACATTTTTAGCCTCTGCATTCATCTTCTGTGGTCGCCGCAATCATGCTCCTTGCTATTACAAGAATGTCCATTGCATTTATGTTCCTGTCCATGATGGTCACAATGTACCTCTGGATTATAAGAAAGCGTTCCTGCCAGAAATGCCTTGACTGCTGCATCAACCTCTCCAGAAATACCGCCATAAAGTTGAATCCCCGCCGATGAAATGGCATTTTGTGCACCACCGCCAATTCCGCCACAGAGCAACGTGTCGACATTATGTTCGATTAAGAAGCCTACAAGTGCCCCATGGCCACTTCCTTGCGTGTCTACAACCTGCTCTTTTTGAATTACGCCATTTTCTACATCAAAGATTTTAAAGTACTGTGTGTGTCCAAAATGCTGAAAAATAATTCCATCTTCATATGTCACTGCAATTTTCATTTTAATCCTCCTTGCCTACTTTGACATGCATACCAATCAATCAAAAATAATTTTATTTTAAATTTCTTTCTAACTTTTCTATTATTTTTCAAACTCATGCGCATATTTCTTAAAAAAAGTATAATATGCTTCCACATTTGCTAATTCTGTCCAACGTTTTACATCCACTATTTCCTCATCTAAATCATAAATTTTTGCACCCTTCATGGAAAGTAGAAAAGGAGAATGTGTCGCAATCACAAACTGGCACTGAAAAAAGCGAACAGAATCTTCCAAAAAGCACAATAACTCTTGTTGCTTTTCCGGTGATAGACTATTCTCTGGCTCATCTAGTAGATATAATCCATTTTCTTTTATCTTGTCAACAAAATAAAGATAGGCGCTCTCCCCATTAGAATGTTCTCTAACATTGTCTTGTAAATTGTCACGCACAAATTTTGATTGTGTATTACGGCGTGTTGCATTTGCCTTTTTTAGTTGTTCATAATCTTTCAGTGAATGCATCTGAAATTTTGTATATTTCGCTTCTTGATATTCCTCAAACAACTCCTCACGCCTTTGGTCAATTCCTTCATTAATATAGCGCAAATTAAGCATAAAATCAAATACATCATCACTCGTAATAATTCTACTATTCTTTGGAATTTTTCCAATAGTTTCACAAGAACACATCTTTGTATAATCCGTAAAAAAATTAGAACGATTATAAAGTGTATCTCTCTCAAGATAAAGCTTCTCCGCAATCACATTTAATGCTGTTGTCTTTCCTGAACCATTTCCGCCATACAGAATTGTCACTGGTTCAAAATCAAGCATTTTCAATTGATGTTTTGAAAGAATGAGAAAGGGATAAACGGTATCATAACAAGTGTGCTTTTGTCTCATTGTAAAATCATATTCCCTCTCTCTATCTGGAAATTCAAAATGAGATAAATATATCATTTTTATACTCCTTGCGTACTCTAACACACATACATATTAATTATTTAAATACGATTTTCTTTCAAACGTTCTTCTTAATATAATGGTCTCTCCCATTGATAGTGTTGCATATCCACACAACCATCCACAAACGCCACCCCCTCTGCTTTCAATAGCTCTACCTGACGATTACCACCTCCAAAAGCAAAGGCATCAGACACTCTGCCCTCTTTATTGACAACTCGATAGCATGGAATCTGATCGGGATCTGGATTGACATGCAGTGCGTAACCAACAACCCTAGCCCAATGCTTATTCCCCGCGAGTGCAGCGACTTGTCCATAAGTTGCCACTTGTCCATATGGAATCTGCTTAACAATCTCATATATTTTTTCAAAGGTTGACTGTTCCACAGAAACCCTCCCTTAATATATAAATTTTCTCTAAGAAATTATAAAGTTATTTCTTAGTCCTACAAGTCTTTTATTATCATAGCATTTTGGGCGCTCTATTCCCTAACGCTTGTACCTTCATACTGATAGTCTTCTATATATCATAGCATTTTCAGCGTTTTGCATCAACCTTTTTATAACAAATCTCTTTGCAATCACAGTTCTAATATACCATTTATAAATTTCCAGAATATACACTTTCACTCATGCTATTAGGCCTTTTCTAGCGACTTGCTTCAGAACAGACATTTGCTCTATAAAATTGATTACGCAAATTATCCCTACACCAATTTACAACTTTTTAAAATTTACTCTACTTGCCGTTTAAAATGTAATAAATATGCACTTTATCGCTTGCAAAATATAAGAAAATTGAATATTTAGTAAAACCATAAAAATATAACTTTTACAAAAATTTGTAAACTGCCGTTATCCTTAATAGACAGGATTCAATGTACAATTTGCACAATCAACTCTGCGTGGCTGAACTGTTATCTCTACAAACCATATCTTATTATAAAATGATAATTTGATAAGAGGAATCGCTTATATGCCAAATGCAAAGCTTGAAAATCTCCTTAATCTTGCCTTATCCGCCACACAAACAGAACTCCAAAAATCCCAGGTACTTGGTACAGGGTATACTCCTGCCACAAAAACTTGGGAATTGATTGTCAAATACCATGGTCCTTTAGAACGACTAGAATCAGAAGTGATTCATATTGAACCACTTATCAATGGCTATGCCATCGCAACTGTAAGGGAAGATTTTATAGATGCCTTTGCAGATCTCGACGAAGTAGAATTTGTCGAAAAGCCAAAACGTCTATATTTTGAATGAACTACTTTTAGCGATATATTACAGTATTCCATATCAGCTCATTTTTTAATGTCCTGATATCATGTTTTTGTCAATGACAACCGCTTCGATTTCCATTGCTTCCGCTCAGTCAACCATCTGCTTAACAGACAAGTCATAAGAGAATGCTGTGTGGTGCACACGCCTTAAAATTCACGCTTCTACGAACATTTATTACTATATTTTTATCACAAAACACAATAAAAAACAATATTTGTTTTATCTAAAGATAAAATACTTTATTGGATACTAATTGTTTTTTCCTTAAAATATGATATACTATTTTTAATGAATCACATAATAATGTGCCCTACACCTCTATCTGAACGAGCTCCTGTGACATTGCTAGTACTCCATCCAGTTAGAAATTGGAATACGGGGCTGCATGCTTCGTGCCAGTACTAGGCAAAATTTCGACGGCGATGCGGTGGCATCGTCTAGAAATTTTAACGACGCAATGGTGCGAAACAGGTAGTCCCAGACTTCAATTTCTAGCCGGATGGAAT
This sequence comes from uncultured Lachnospiraceae bacterium, assembly GCA_910583965.1. GTDB lineage: Bacteria > Bacillota > Clostridia > Lachnospirales > Lachnospiraceae > COE1. The sequence goes on along the minus strand of CAJUAE010000098.1, from coordinate 74 downwards.
ACTAAATAAATCATAAAATAATGTTATGATACCAGGGTCAAAAGGTCAAGAAATCCGATGCAAGCTTGCTTGCA
>CAJUAE010000097.1 GCA_910583965.1 uncultured Lachnospiraceae bacterium | reverse complement strand
TCATACATCATAAAAGGCTTTGAAGTTTGAGTGATAATTTTTCTACAATTCCTAATGGTATGCCATTAATGAGCAACGAAACGTCAAAACGCCTATCTCGGCTCCCTTCACCTTCCTTGGAGTGAAATGCCTGATATTGGTTTATTACTTCGTATACGCTCGTTCCACCGGCAATATGCTCGTTATTCATAACAACAAGATGGAGTGTTTCATTTCCCCTCTGCACATGAACATACACCTTGCCATTTTCACCAATCAGCCATTTGCCAGCATCATAAAAGGAAGCATGGAACAAATCATTCTTAATCTCTGCAAATTCTGACTCGCTCAATGGAATATCATTGAGTTTTGCTTTGTTATTCTGTTCCAAAATATATTTGAAATTGTCCCATAGCTGTTCTTCCGTTCTAATGTCTGGTCGGTATGTCCATTGCGACTCATCACAGCAGAGCTGGTCGATCAGCCTTTTTTCGATTACAGATTCTAATTCTACCATAGTTATTATCCTTTCTGTGGAAACATATTTTGCAGCATAAAACGTTTTACTTCTTTTAACTGGTCACACTTATGCTGGTGAAGGGTGATAAGGTGGTCGAGGTTTATGAAATAAGCACCAATTTTTTTCTGTTCATCAATAGATTTAGGATAAACAATATTTGTATTCTGCATCGCGGATTTAGAAATTGATGTCACTTTTATCCCCTGCATAAGAGGTATAAGTTGCTGATGAAAAAGACTCGAATTTAAATAGTATCCCAGATATCCTGTAGCAAATTTCAACTGTGGTCTATATGGAATTGTATGCAGTCCAGATAGTGCCATTTCATCCGTCAAACCAGCTATTTCACTACATTTCCCTACAGTTTCATCTTCTGCTGTATCCGCAAAAATCACATCGCCATTTTGTAAAAAAGAAGTTTTGTATTTCTCGGCGACAGTGGTATCTATAATATTGGGGATCTGCTCATTTTTTACATCTATCACTTCTCCATATTTAACAAGAATATCTCCATAATGAATATTCTTTATAGTGCCTACTTCATATGTCATCTCCGCTCTTGACAAGGTATTATTTTGCAAGCTGTATAGCGTATCCCCCAACTTACGCTGTTCCCAAGCGCCAGTAAATCCCACAAAACGAATCTCCGGAATTAGCTCACCATTCTTGGGGAACATTTTTTGGAGCATAAATTTTTTTAATTGTTTTATTTCATCAAACTTACGCTGGTGAAGGGTGATGAGGTGATCAAGTCGGCGGAAGTAGTGACCTATTTGCTGTTGCTCCTTAGTATGTGGTACTAAATATTCTGTCTGTGATATTGTCGACCAATTAACGTAAATTTGCGTATTCCCCTGACTTTGCTTTATAATTTTATCTCTAATTTGAGGAGCATTTAACATCGTATATATAAACTGCGAATCATAATTATTGATATCCAACTCTATTCTTTCAGTTCGCTGATTATATACATAAACACCCGATTTTTCAATCAAAAGCACCCTTCCAATAATATTTCCTGATGCAGTTTTATCATTTAAAATCATCGTGATGTCACCTTTGTTTAGAATCCTATTTAATGTCTTTTCTGACTTAACTGCACGTATACCTTGATCTCTATAAATGTTATCTTCTGAGTAACTACCGATACTTATCACTTTATAAATACCATTTTCAGAAAATTCTGATTCTATGGAAGTTCCTCCTGTTGCTTTACCAAACTCCAATAGCTTACGCTGTTCCCAATCGTCAGCAAATTCCTTAAATCTTATATTAGGTGTATTCGCCATTGTCACACCTCCCGAAAAACACTGATGAGTTCCTCTACTGCGTCTTTTGTTTCTGATTTAGAAAAGGTCAAATCTCCCAACATTTCAAGCAAAGCGGCATTATTCTCTTTGATCGCCTTATTTGTCGTTTTTATGCTTTCTGATAGCTGGTGAAGATCAATTTCCTGTTCTTCCTCGCTTGTGTCAATATATCTTGGAATATTCAAATTATAATCATTGGCTTGTATATCTTCAAAAGATGCCAGATAAGCTTCTTTATCAACTGACACTCTATTACAATACAGTTCAAGCACATGGTCAATATGCTTTTCCTGCATCACATTCTGTTTTTTCTTTTTTTCATACAGTTTAGAAGCATCAATGAACAAGACATCCCGCCCTTCCCTGTGTTTTTTCAGAACGATAATGCACGTAGGGATAGAGGTATTGTAAAACATATTTGCAGGAAGCCCGATTACTGCATAAATCGCTCCATTTTCAAGTAAAATCTGCCGTATTGTCCCTTCCGCAGCACCCCGAAACAAAACGCCATGTGGAAGAACAATCGCCATTGTTCCTGTCTGTTTCAAATGATAGAAACCATGAAGCAGAAAAGCATAGTCAGCCTTGGACTTTGGAGCAAGTTTTCCTCCATAATCCATAAATCTCTCATCCTGCTTAAACCCCTCTACCGCAGACCAATTTGCCGAATAAGGCGGATTCATTGTTACTGCATCAAACTCTGTTTCTTCATCTGTCGGCCAGTCAGCATCAAGGGTATCTCCATTGCGAAGATGCTGATTCTCTGGTAAAACGCCATGCAGAAACATATTCATACGCGCTAAGTTATATGTTGACGGCATAAGTTCCTGCCCGTAGTATTTTATAAAATCAGGCTCCTTTGAGTAGTTCCGACAGCTTAACATCAAAGATGCCGAACCCATACAGGGATCGTATACCTGCAACCCCTTTTTCTGTTCCTGACCAACCATTACAATCCTGCATAAAATCTGCGCAGGACCATGCGGGGTATAAAATTCTCCGGCTTTCTTTCCTGTTTCCGATGCAAACTGACCAATCAGATATTCATATGCATTTCCAAGAACATCGCCCTCTGTATGGATAAGATCAGCACCGTCCAAAACTTTAATGACCTCAGCAATAGTTGCACTCTGTTTTTGATCACCCGTTCCAAGCCTGTTTGAATATAAATCCACATCTGCAAACAATCCATTAAAAAGTTCATCAGACTCCTGAATTCGATTGAAAGCCGCCTGTAGCTTTTCCCTGTTGAATGAATTATTTTTTGCTGCATTTAACATACTAATGTAAGTCATATCTGGATCAAGTGTAAAGTGCATCGAATTCTTTATTTCTTCAATCAGGTCAGAAGCATCATCTGATTTCATTGCCTCCTCATATACTGACTGTGCCTCGTTCAGGCTATCGGGTTTTGCATCATTCAGCAAATCATATACCTTTGCTAAGTAGGAATCAGATAAATACTTATAGAAAACAAGTCCTAAAAGATAGGTCTTATATTCGTTTGCATCCATTTTTCCCCTCAAAACATCTGCACCACTCCATAACACTGTCAATAAGTCTTTTCCCTCAGTCATAGTTTATTCTCCTCATTAATTTTTATACATCATGGCTTTTCTATTTGCAAATAACAAATCTTTTGCTATTATTACTCAGTCTCTTTCTCCTAATCTTACAATCACATCTCCAATTACAGAATACAAATATTCTATGGCACATTTTCTTGTGATTCTTCCAACAGTATTTATTCTCTCTTCATTACACAAATCATTTTTCAAACATTGTAGCGCGTCTATATCATTTATATAAAAATCTCTCACATTTCCCATAAAGTAAATAGTATTAAAAGCCTTAGCAATTGTATATATATCCTTTAAGCTACTGCTATTAATCAGTTCTATCAATCTATCTTCATTTATATATTCCATAAATGATTTATGGTTACAATAGTATTGTTCTCTCTTTTCACAATGATTTAAAAATGAATCGGCATTTATATAGATATTTTCTTCTTCAATTTCATCTTTATCAAGAATTTCATTTCTTCTTTTTCTACTTTCAGCTATTGGATTATACATTTCTATAAATTCTTGCTTTTCCTCTTCATTCGTAAAAAACTTAGGTGAAGGATCTTCTTCTTGAATATTCATATCATTATCAATAAGAGATAGCATTATTTCCTGAACTTTAGATACTTCTTCCTCATACAAACCAATTTTGTTAAAATAAAGTAACAATTCTATGATATTTGAATAATAAGCATATGCGTATTTATTTTCTTTAAGTTCAACCAACATCTCCTGAATACATTCTCTGATTGCATCATCTTCCATATATTTCCATTCACACAATTTAGAATACGCTACACCTGTAGACATTATTTGTTTCTTACTATATAAATCTTCACGTTCACATCGATCTTCAATCTCTCTTGCTGTCCTCATCAAATCAGTTTCGTCAAGAAAGTCACTTCGTATATAGCTATCTATAAAATAATATCTAATTGTATAATTATACTCGTTTCCCTCAAAATAAACATATTCGGCACTACCATGATATGCACACTTTGTAATTTTCTTATTTTTTCTGTTTGAAACAACCGCCCATACACTATATCTTAAAAAATCCGAAATAATGTTTTCATAATACTTAGAAGCATTCAAATCTTTATACGTCATTTCAAAAATATTTCTAAACATATCAAGCCACACAATCGCAATTCGTAAATTATTATTATCTACTTCTCTAAAGGCAGATGCTATCGCATCTATGTGGTTTATTAAGAATTCTTTGTAATCACCTTCTGAAATATAACCTTCATGTTTATCATTTCCCGAAATCAACTCTACGAGCAGCTCTCCAATTTCTGGGTAATAATTATATGTCTTGCCAATAACTTTTTCTTTTATATCACGATAAATAAAATTCTCTGAGTACAATAGTTCATTTAATTCTTTCAATTCCTTTACGGTTATTGAATTATTCGCATTATTACTATTCCTTTTCTTGGCATCATCATTTTGATCTTGAATAACTTTTCTATCACCAGTCAATATTGTTTGATATTTTTGTTCAATATTTGTATTTGCAAATATTTTTCCAATGTTATTTTCATCAGCCAAAATAAGGACTTTACAATTACAATGTTCAATTAAATTATTTACATAGCCAAAAAATTCATTAATTGGTATTGTACATCTCTCTAAATCATCAAAACAAACAACCATATTTTTAACTTCTATCAGATCACTTATATCCTGTATCGTATCGCTAAAATCAGTAGAAAATGATCCGATTGAAAACGAAAATGCTTTACTAACTAATCCTAAAATACCTGCTACTGGTTTTACCCCCTTCTTCACTATCTCACTACCATTTGATTTTGCATAAATCAAATAACTCGTCAACAACTGCTTTGATAATACCTCTATTGATGAAACACCATATAGCGAGATATAAATATTAGATTTTCTTTCATTTTTTCCAATTTCAATATCTGATATTGCATCAGCCAAATAATTTTCATATAAAAAAGTTTTTCCACTTCCCCACGCACCATTAATCAATAAAGCATATTTTGCATTGTCATTTCGTATATAACTTTGAACAGCTTGTATAATTTCATCTCTATTCAATTTATCCACATCCTTACATCATAATTATTTTATTATACAAAAACCGACTCCAACACTCAGCCTAATACATTCATTTTTAAAAATATTCTATCATATATGCTCGTTTTCTTCAATTTGTTTACACTTTCAGTCTGTTTTTATGTATGCCTCACACCAATGGCAGAACCATCCAAAAGAACCAGAATACCTAATGCCCTAGTCAGATACGCTCAAATCAGAATATGGTAACTGATACGGCGAAATAGTTAATATGAATTTATTTGTTCCATATATTTTTTTACCTGTTCAATTTCCCACGGTGTATCTCTTTGATTATTATACTGTTCTTCTATTACCATTAAATTATAATTACACCAACTCAGAAATTCATCTTCCATCTTTTTCTGCAATATTTCTCTTAAATATCGTATCGTATATTCTGGCGCATTCTGTCCAATATTCTGAACAGCTTTTGATACGCTATTGTACAGACCGAAAAACTCTTTATCCTTAAAAGTAGTATTCATTGCCAATTGCGCCAGGTCAACAATAATCCCCAAATTCCGTTTTTCAGAAATTTGCCCTATCGCTCTTGTTAATGCAATATCCTTATTTTCTTCTATCCAGTCAGGAAGTGTATTTTTTTCTTTTGCAATCTCATAATACCTCTCTAAACCATAGGTACAATCCATCAAAATGAGAGGTTTCAAAAACTTCATAACATTTTCTGCTTTCTTATTCTCATCTATCAGGCGTTCTATTAAACGCTGTGGTCTTGTCTCTAACAATTCATCTATAAGCAGTCTCAATAAAATATTATCCGCACACTCCAGATATTTTTCCAGAATAAAATCCGCACCTTTTATAAGAATGAGATATTTTAGTGCATTTCTTCTTATCCACTCAGCATATTCTATATCAGATGTAATAGAACCTGCCAGTTCACATGCTTCCCACATCTCATTCTTCATGCAATATTTGATATAGGTATCTGCCAGCTCCCCCTCAATCTTTTTATCTTTCAAGTTTGTGCACACTTGTTTTCTGATTGTGTCATCGTCCAGTCTCTGCAAAACATAAGGAACAAAAAATGCGTCTATATTTTCTTCGTACTGAAAAACAGAGACAGGAAGCATAAGCATATTTCTCACAATTTCAATATCATAATCCACATTAAAATACCACGTAAAATAAAAGCAGCATGCCGCTTCCCATGTATAAGATATTGATCCGTCTTTTTCTAAAGTAATATCCTTTTCGAAGTTAATATGATTAATGATGTTCCTACACCAATTGTTTATAAAAGCTTTTTGTTCTTTTCTAATAACAAGTGCAGTTTTATTTCTGATTGCTTTACATATTTGATTGATAGAAAAAAACAGCCATGGTACATAACTAAAAAAATTAACAATCCGATTGTCTGAAAAATTACATTTCCAAATAGCCCAACTTACTTGTTCAAGATCGTAATGTCTTTCTTCTATAAAAAGTGAATGCCCCAAATCCTCATAAGTTGTTTCCTTTCCGTTACAGAAATCCGCCAGTTCCTCTATTAATACTTGAAACTTTTCTTTTGAGAACAATGCATCAAAATATCTTTGTTCCCCTTCCCGCTGCATGACAATATAATCAATAGTTTCCCTTTCTGTAAACATTATGCCGTCCTTTTGGCATATCAAATCCCTAAGTTCCTGATATCTATAACTCCCTTCCCTACGCCTTCTCACAAATGTAATAAATAGTTCTCTTGGATTAAGAACGTCGTTTTCATAACGCATAGTCAAATCATCAATACATCTCTCGTCCATGATTGATTCTAAAATAAAAATAAGGTTCAGATTTTTTTCAGTCGACAGTATATACTCATATGTTAAAAATATCTGGCTCGTGTTTTCCAGAAAAGTTTTAAAAATCCGCATAGATTGTTCATCACAATTAACTGCCGCTTTGATAAAAAGATTTTGTATATCATCCAGAATTTCTACTTTTCCCATCTTGTACAAGATTTCTGCATTCTCACACAGATCCCCTAGAATGTCTTCCATGTATCTTATTGCTTCGTAATAATCCTTTCCCGACATAATATGCAAAAACACCTTGTGTATCGCTTCATAGCTGTCCAACTTTTTCAGAATCTCTTTCAACCGAAGCCTTTCACTGGCATTTACTCCATTATTAGGATTCAGTTTCTCTATCCCTTTCAACACAAAATTAATTGTACTTTCCCAAAGTCTGTATTCTAATATATAACAATAAAGCGCATACCGAATATCCGAATCCATCTCATCAGCAAAATACTCCATAAATTTCCCGATATCACTTTCATCATATAATTGGGGATTCGTTAACGCCAATATTGCCTCTTTTACTTCATATGTCCTAATCGCTGTATCAAAGCAGCACTGTAATAGAATACTTCGTACTTCATCTCTTTCTCCGTAAAAATCTGTCACATTACCAATGATACGGATTGCATTGGATAATGACCGAAAATGACGAGGATTTTTAATTTCTGTTATCAGATAATCTATTCCAGCTTTCGTCTGTCCGAATTCTGCCAGTTCCTGCTCATCATTTTGATTTGTTGAAATCCATTGATTTGTATTCTTATGTTCCTCCATAATTGCACAGAAAATCTTTGTGCGTATTTCTTCATTCAATCGTGTCTTCTCAAATTTGACTGCGGTCGATGGAGATATTTCAATTATCCAGTCCAACAATTCCTTTTTCTGATAGATCAGTATCAAAAAACTTAACACATTAACCCATGAATTTTTTATTTTCTTTGGATTATCTTTATAGTTGACCAGCCATAAAATTTCTTCCAAAGGTACTTTCCGTAAATATTGTGCCGCCAGATATTCCCTAAAATTATTATGTTCAAACTTCCATTTCCCCTCTCCCGTCTTCTCCCATATCCCGCAATATTTTAGTGCTTCTCTATCCTCTTTCCCTAACAATTCCTGATATTCCATCTCCTCCAGAAAAACTTTTTTCATGCATTGCATCGCAAAAGCTACCCGCCGCATTGCTTTGACTGTTTCATTCTGCTGCTCCTGTATATTTCTGGTTGTCACATATTTTACCTCATCCTGCCTAAAACTTTTTTCTATAAGCTTATCCATCAATTCATTTAATGGCGGCAAATCTATATCTTTGAGATACAAGTCTGCTATCTGAACCAGAAAAAATGGTGTTTTCATCTGCTCCATCAGCCTTTTCGCCCGTATCTGCTCCATAAAGGACTCTGTATCAATGTCTTTCCCATTTAAATATTCCAATATATCATTCTCTTGGAGCGGGCATAAACCGCACTCATAAAAGCTACGGAATGTACCAGCATTTGTTTCATCCATTGCATTCTTATAAAAATTATTTCTAGTTGAAATTATGATTTTCCGCTTTGAATTATGGTTCACAAAATCATTAAGGCGTTTTGCAAAAGTATTTAAATTACAATCCTCTATTTCATCATATCCATCAAAAATCAAAACACAACTTCTTCTATGTTCTTTGTGTACATTCCTCTCAATCAGGTCATCTATTGTTTCGTCCACATATGTATTTAATTCAATATAAGCAGGAAATGCATGACCACCTTTTTTCAATAGATATTGCAAATATTTAAGTTCATATGACTTTCCCATACCCGCTTCACCCAACAGAACAACTCTCGTTTTCTCGTCCAAAATCGCATGCAATGGTTTTAGCTGTTCTCTTTGATACCGCAAATAGCGTCCACTACTTTGAACGACATCAAATGGTCCAGCCATCCTTGGTATATAATCTGTAACAAATTGACATTCCACTGAAACATCTGGCGCTCCCCAAATATTTAACGCTTCCTCTGGCTGAGACCATATTTTATCTGATATATAGTAGTCCCTGTCTATCACATAATAAAAGTTGTCGATAGAAATGAACTTTTCTCCATCAAATTCAATAAGATTAAACTGGCTTCCCATTGTTAAGTCTGCCATGAATGCTGCCCCTACTCCAATAGAATAACAATGGTTTGCTATACAATGCGGATATGTCCCATGTGTATGTCCATGAAAATGAAAACAGATTCCCATCTTATTGATGACTCTATGCAATTTGGGCACATCACGAATACACTGCTTATCTTCTGCATCCTCACTAATGGTACTATGATGTGTAACCAAGATATTTAACATTGTACAATTTGCATTTTCTTCCACCATGTCTGTATCCACTTTTCCATAATCAGTTTTCTTATGGTACGCAGAATTTGCAAGTATAAAATTCAAATTTCCTATAGACACGCTAATGCAATGATTTTGCTCAAACGCTTTTTGCTTTGGACAATACGACTGAGCAAAAGAATCAAAATCATTAAAGCTGTTATCACATAAATCATGATTCCCCGGCACCATAAGAAACTCTATATCCATATTTTTTGCTTTATCAATCATATAATCAAAAATTTCATGTGCGGTAACAAAGTCTTCTTTTTTTCCCTTATCTACAACATCTCCACATATAAGCACTATTAGCTTTTCGCCAATTGTCATTTCTCTGTTAAGAATCTCGCATATTTTATTAATTCTGTGTAAAATTTCTACCTTGTCATTACCCTTGATATGTAAATCAGATATCATTAATATTTTCATAGAATTATACTCCGTCTTTAAATCTACTTAACATGTTCTTTCTTATAGTTTTTAGTGAGCATATTTTTTACATCTTAAATATTTATTTAGGAAACGTTAACCTGTTGTTGCAGTATTCTCCATTAAGATAATTTTTCACCACAATGCTTAAATTACCCGCAAACTGTCCAGCAATCGCACAACTGTATCACACGCATCCTCAAACGCAATATCCTTTGCATATTCAAAATCTTTTTGATAATTATACCATTGTTTCTGCATAACCTCACTGCTTCTAACAGTGTCCATAATCCGATGGTAGTTCTCAACTACGGTCTTTGAACCACGTTTTTTTGTTGTTGCATCCAATGCTGCCTTTAATGAATTGAGGTCTATATTTGAACTTTGTAACTTAGCTAATATGTATATATCATAATAATCTCTTGGTCTTGTGTTTTGGTCGCCCCTTGAAATTACTGTTTCCAATTTTTCTGCCATGATTGTTTCCAAGTTATATGCGAGTATCGAAATACTTCTTTTCTCCAAAAGAAGGTTAAAATGGTATTCAATTTCTTTTGGCGTTATCTTATCACCTGTAGTAAGATCTAATTTCAGAGGAACTGCCATGGGCGGATAATTTGCAGACAGCGAAACACGATACCCTGTATATTCATCTCCCTCACGAATCTCTCCAATACTCCGAAAGTTAAATATTACATCATCATTTAATTCTATTTTACAGATTTCGTCAAACATTTCCCGGATAGTCAGTTCATTTACCGGTAAACCTTTTATCGTAGCCTCCATATCCATAGTTGCCCTAGTATCAAGCCCCACCATTGCAGCGATCAAAAATCCGCCTTTCAAAATAAAATTCTGTTGATATCTTGAAACAGATATTCGTTCTAATAATCTCTCCAACATAAAATTCTGCATTACAAGCTGTGCAGATATGTGTTTTTCTTTTGCAATATTTTTAATCAATGATTTTAGCTGCATTGCATTATTCATAACAGCACCTCCAGATATGAGCGGAGTTTTGTTTCAACCTTTAAAATTTTTGCATATTCTGACAACACTGGAATGTTCTTATCAGTTCTGGTTCTGTAATGCTTAAATGCTTCCGTCGTCACCTGTATATCCACACAGCTATGAGATCTTAAAATATCACAAAGCGTACGCTCTACACTATAAGCTCTTACTGTATTTCCGCCCGGTGTTGTCACTTCCGCTACTCCCAAATCATATATCGCCTTTTTACACTGCACACATCGAATATTCTCTCGCTTTGGATTTGTCAGATTGTAATTCACAGGAAAAGTCATATGATACTTGTTTGGTGTCCTGTCTGTCAAATCCCATAGAAACAATGCAGTTTCGTAACAATAAATTCCTCTTTTAAATCGGTTCTGCAAATTGAAAATCTCATCATCCCAGACTTCAGGCAAAATATAGACACCTCTGGCTGATTTCTCAATCATTCCTTTATCCACAAGATACTTGATGCTTCCACGAGAAAACCCCGCTGCAACCACCATTGCAGTAGTAATTGTACCGTTATTCTCTTTTGCCATCTTAATAATCTCTTCCATTGCTCCCACAGTAATCATCTACTTTCTGTTGACTTTTATGCTTATTATTATATAATTACAAGGCATAAAAGTCAACATATTTGCATTTTACGAACATACTGTTTAATATTCTCCTCTCCAAAATATAGTTCCTCTCCCACGACAGTGTTACTCTCCTGTTGTAAATCATCAAAACACAGTTTATATTCCATATACATAAACTATTTAACGGATCAAAAACAAACTAATCTGTGAATGTCATAATATCGTTTGGAGTGCAACCTATAAGTTTACAAAGTTTCTCAACAGTAGCCGTTGAAATATGACAGCTCCTTTTCATATTGTATATCGTCTTTCCAGCAATTCCATGCTGGATCAGATAATACTGTGATATTCCTTTTTCTTCCATTATCTTCCAAAGTGGCGAATAATCTATCATTTTTATCACCTTCCTTTGCTTACATTATCTCCAAACGGAACGAAAATTTATAGTACGTTAATTTACGTTGCGATAATTTATATTGCGTATATTATCGCAATATGTTATTATAACCTAAATTCCGCATTGAATTATAACGAGGAGGGGACCGGGACTTTCA
>CAJUAE010000096.1 GCA_910583965.1 uncultured Lachnospiraceae bacterium | reverse complement strand
AGGGAGCGAAACAGACAGGCATGTATTGAACTGTCCGCAAAAAATGACCGACTGAAAAAGACCGTGCGGAGCGATACATCAATAAACCAAGTAAAATCAAGGCATTCCGCATTTCAGTAACAGCGCGGTCGGCAAGGCATGACAGGCGCTAAAATAAAAACTGAATATGGAGCATGGACACACTGGAAAAGGGATTGCAGGGCAGACTGACATTGACAAAACCTATTCCATGCCAAAATCATACGTTACTTACCGTAAGCCAAGAACAGTACGTGACGAACAGAGGGAACAGGTAAGGCACAGAATGGCAAAGTTAAATTCTGACGATAATTGATGTGGGAAAACGCAGGCAAGGCAGTTTGTGTGTATGGCAGTGTAAAGCGGATACTTTTATGGATATACATCTCTGTCTGTATGGCATGAGTGGAAGGTGTTACAGATTAGGTGCTTTATCTCCAAAATTTACGTTTATTATCGTGGAAAAAGGAAAGGAACAGGTAAGAGGGATAAATCCTATGCCAAACAATATATCTTGCAATAAAAGAAGAAATTGCAAATTTGTAAGAGCTGGGCAATTACGTCTCACGAGCAGAAAAATTTGCCAGAATATGTAAGAGCTTTTTATTTTATAGCAAATTTTATTGGTGCATAAACTAAGTAAAACTTTCACTAATCAGGAAACTGCACATTTGATTCGGTAAATTTTACCTCTCGTGAGTATAATTTATATTCTGTAGAATTTTTTGTGCAAATTTTTCAAATTTGCTTTCTTGCTGCCTGTGTGGAAATTCCGATGATTTCAGCGATTTCTTTTTGCGCCAGTTTCTTTTCCAACAAAGAAATGGTAAGTCGATTTATAACTGCCGGAGTAATATAAATAATTTTTACTTTTTTGAGTACACAGAAACTATTGCAAATATTATTATTGTTACTTTTCACGGGTCAGGAATGCGCTGAACTGCGCATTCCGTGAGAACATGATTTAGGAGTGAGGGGTGATTTTTGCGAAGCAAAACTATGAATATCGCCCTGAATAGTAACTTATTATATAAAAATTTGAAAGAATTTGAAAGAGTTTCTGTAATTATTATTGACATAAGTATTCTATCGTGATAGAATTTCTATTACAGTAGAACGTCTATTGGAATAGAATAATATAGGAGGTGATTTTATGGAAATCAAATTGTTTGATTCAGAGCTTAAAATTATGGATGTTCTTTGGAAAAGGGGGGAAACTACCGCAAAGCATGTTGCAGAAATATTAAAGGAACAGGTGGGATGGAGTAAAACTACAACGTATACAGTTATAAAAAAATGTATAGATAAGGGTGTTATTCAGCGAAAAGAGCCAAATTTTGTCTGTTGTCCGCTTGTCACAAAAGATCAGGTAAGAGAATTTGAAACCAGAGAACTTATAAATAAAATGTACGATGGATCTACAGATCATCTTGTTGCTGCCCTTTTGGGAAATAAAAATATCACACCAGAGGAAATCAGCCGGATTAAGCAACTTATAAGAAATTTGAATTAAGGGAAACATTATGACGATATTAAAAATGAACTTTTTGGCAAGCATTTTGATTTTTGTTATTACATTCATCCGTATCACTATGCTCCAATGGCTGCCTAAAAAAACTTTCCCTGTTTTGTGGAGTGTTGTGTTGTATCGGTTGCTTGTACCGTTTTTTGTTTCATCAAAGTTCAGTGTTTATACACTGATAAATGTGCTGAAAAATAGATTAATAAACACAACTACTTTTTTAGAATTAGAATTTTCCATTGACAGAAATGCTGTAAGCGACATAGCATCAAATATTACTTCAACTGTTCCCCTAACAAATGTGGCTGATATGAATATACTGCTTATTAGGGTGCTTTGGATTATTGGAATATGTGTATGTGCATTATTTTTTCTCATATCGCATTTCCGTTGTCTCATGGAATATAAAACGTCTTTGCCCGTTGAGAATGCATTGATAGAAAAATGGAAACAGGAACATTTCATAAAGAGAAGGGTAGATATCCGGCAATCGGATAAGGTAACTACTGCATTAACATATGGTCTGTTTAGACCTGTAGTACTATTGCCTAAAACAACAGATTGGACAGATGAAACACAACTTCAATATATTCTTACCCATGAATATGCACATATTCAGGAATTAGATATCTTATTAAAGTGGTTTCTGGCGATTTCTGTATGTGTACATTGGTTTAATCCTTTTGTCTGGATAATGTATATATTGGCAAATCGTGATATTGAATTATCCTGTGATGAAACTGTAGTGTGGACACTTGGAGAAACAGTTAGGTATTCTTATGCATTAACCCTAATCGAACTCGAAGAAAAGAAAAGTTCTTTTACACCTTTTGCAAATCGTTTTAGTAAGAACCCCATTGAAGAAAGGATGGTATTAATTATGAAAACCCGAAGAGTAAGCTTTATAGGAATACTATCAGCATTTGCTATCATTATCAGTACATCAATCGCATTTACTACGGACTCTGTTTCAGAAGCATCTGGAACTGTTCGGTTTACTTCACAGGATACAACTCCTGAAGGAATAGAAACACCAAATAATTTTATGGAAACAAGAACAGCAAATTGTTCTGTTGACTTTGTTAAATCAGAAGAAGTTATTAATTTAAAAAATGGAACTGCATCTGAACATGATGCAGAAAACGGTAAGATGATACTTTATAAAGACCAAAATGAAACTTGGTCACTGAAACAGGGAGAAACAATCTGCATAGACGTAAATATTGAGGATGTCTTTAAGGATGGTCAAACAGCAGTAATTGGTTATGTTATTGATAATTCTTATACAGACATTTTCAGCGGGAAGATTACGCACAACGAATCTGTTGAGTTTGTAGCTCCTAAAGAGGGAAATTATGCATTTTATTTTATAGGGGCATCTTCTGACACGATTTATATTCATTCACTTTCCATTTCATAATTACAATATAGCAATATAAATGAGCAGATATAAAGCACTAGGAGGAAGATCAATGAAAAGAAGAAAGAATATATTAGCAACATTAACTTTGATAGCTGCTTTATCCTTTGCAGCTATGCCTGTATTTGCAGCAGAAAGTGAAAACACTGATTCGTTAGAGGTAACTATAACATCCGAAGATGGTCAGGAAGTATCTAAAATTTATGATCTGTTTGATTTATCAACAACTGTTGAAGACGAAAATGGTATAATGCCGTTAATAAATATATCGGCAGATACACTTGAAAATGGGTATACTATGACCTTTAGAGATTCAGATGGCTCGGACTTTTACATCGCGGGTGGTTCGACAGTTAAATTTACCGTCAAATTAAAATCCTCGGCTCATGTAGTTATGGGATATAAGGATTCAAATGGAAACGAAACACAAACCTACGATGGAACCGCCAGAACAAACACTACTTCAATATCTATACCTAATACCGGAAGATATAGTTTCTATCTTACCAATGTGTCCGATAGCACACTCAATATTACTGGCGGTTCAATTACGTTCTAAGTTCTCATGTCATATTGAAATATCACCATAAACAGAAGTTCTAAGAATATTATAATGTGTCAAATTTCTTGATACATTGTTAGGACTTTCACAGTAATTATCTGCTCATTCTATATAAAGACTGTTGCTTCATAAATTTTGAAACAACAGTCTCCTTAATTTACTTCATTACAACCTATATCGACTAGAGCTGCATTCAGACAGAAATTGGAGTTGTGGACTGCATGTTTTATTCCAATGTAAGGCAAAAATTAATTCAGTAAATGCAGAAAATTAGCAAACTCAACCACCACGGATTTTTTGTTTCAAGTTATGATTTAGATATTCATCAGGATTAATTTCTAGTGAATATGGACATAAGAAAAATAATTCTATCTCATCCTTGTGTTCCTTTTGCCATTCCTCCATCAGTTTTCCATGATGAACTTTAAAATTATCCACTATAAATAGCACTTTCCAATCCGTTTCATTGATAAAACGTTTCATAAAGTCTATAAAAACTGCTGTGTCATATTTTCCTCATAGCAGAGAAAATAGCAGGTTTCTTGATTGCTGAAATCATGTTTATTTTTTCTATGCTTGAAAGTAAACGGTGGATAGCATGTACCTAGAGCAAACCTGGCAAATATGAGACAATAGACCAAATCTTTAAACATGGTCACAAAAGTTAAGCACTAAACTTTTGTGACTGCTATAAGGAGGATATTCTCCTATGAGCAATTTATGCAGATTTCCGTCTGTATAAACTGCATAAAAACTATAAGGGTACAACTGCTAAATTTTGGCAGGTATTTTTCTGAAAAAATTTTTTAAATAGGAAAGGTTTTTGCACCTTTACCATTTAGAATGTAACTGGGGTTGGACAAAAGGAGGGAGCAGCATGACCGCCGCAGACCGCAGGATGGAGATTATCAGCATTCTTGTGGTCAGTGGTCACGTTACAGCGAAAGAGCTGGCACAGGAATTTGGCGTCACCAGACGCACAATATTAAGGGATATTTCGGCTCTCTCTTATGGCTATCCTATATACACGAAGCCGGGAGCAGGAGGGGGAGTTTTTATCATGGACGGTTACAAACCATATAACAATACACTCACTCTTACCGAGCAGGAACGGCTCAAAAAAATGTATGATGCGGCGGAGGGTGAGGATAAAAAAATCTTAAAACGTATACTTCGGAAATATGGGGCGTATAAGCTGGAACTGTAACCGGACTTTTGGAGGGATTTCTCCATATGTGGAACTGATTTTGACAACTGAATATCGCATGGCATACAGGACGTGAGGATATGTGTAGCCACGATGTGGGTGCGCCATGATATGCCTGTTCCAAAACGGTTTTGGAATGGACGTGAGGAAATGCAGGACAGGGCATTGAAGCAAAGGCATGGAGCGATAAGAACCTGACAAAATGCACAGCAGATGTGTGGGGCGATGAGGCATATCCGTGATAATGATACTTCTGGATTTTGGATAAAATCCAGTCACAGGATGACGGTGCAATTCCGATGTGGGCAGCGTAATGAACTGCCACCTGTATGTGGTTTTATAGACTTAGGGAACAGGAAAAACGGCAGGGGATTTTTTATCTCCAGCAATCAGAATGGCACGGCAAATTAAAATAGATTACAGTGGTGCGTAGGAAAGTATAAACTGTATTTTTGATGTGGAAAACAGCGTAAGGGCGGTTATGAACGTAATGGTTTGTAGCCGTCCTTTTTGTGTTTTCCAAAGCAGAAAAACGGACACGGCTGTGATGCACTCCCTTCAAAATAGCTGCCAGCGTATTTTGAAGGGAACACACAAAATCGGGCATATTTTATGGAATAAAATGCGGCGTAGTTTTGTGTAAGCGGGAGTTAAGAGGGCACAGCCCTCTTAGCAGGTCAAGGGCGGCAGCCATTGCCCAGAGAAGTGATGCCTGCGTCACTTCATACTGGGTATTGCCTGACGCTGAAATCGGCAGGACTGGCAGCAAAGCTGCCTTTCTCCCAAGCTCCGCTTTGGGAGAAAATGAAGGGATATTGGAAAGAAAGGGGGAAAATTGCGATTGAATGAAACTGACAAGGCATAACGGCAGAGCCGGAAAAAACGGCGCTTACAATCCCAAGCATAATGACCGCAGGTTTGACATTGAAAACAGTGAGCATATAGATGCGGACAGGGCAAATCAAAATATTTATTGGGACTGCTACACTGGATTTTCTTCTGCAAAAATAAGGGAACATGACAAAGAAAATGATTACTCATTTGAAAAGATTGAGCAGCTTTATTATTTTGAACATTACGCAGACCACATACAAGCGCAGAATGAACGGAACGAAAAAACAAGACACACCGAGCGCAACAGGACAGTGACGGATTTACTCACGAATAACAAAACGTGTCCCGAAGAAAGTATTTATCAAATCGGTACGATTGATGAGTCCGTATCGGGGGAAGTGTTGGCTAAGATTGCGACAGAATTTTTTGCAGAAATGGAAGAAAAATTCGGTACTCATGTACACATATTAGACTGGGCGTTACACCTTGACGAAGGCACTCCGCATATCCATGAAAGGCACGTTTTTGACTGCAAAAATAATTACGGAGAGCTGTGTCCTCAACAGGAAAAAGCACTTGAAGAATTAGGTGTGCCACTTCCCAATCCCGACAAGAAGAAAGGCAGAAACAACAACCGAAAACAGACCTTTGATGCGGAATGCCGGAAGATGCTTTTCCGTATCTGTGCAAGGCATAATCTCCACTTACAGATTGAACCGACTTATGGCGGCAGGAGCTATTTGGAAAAACAGGATTTTATCATTGAAAATCAGAAAGAGAAAATCTCTGTGCAGAGAGATATTCTTTCTGAAAATGAACGAGCAATAGAGGAACAGGAGAAAAAAATCCAGAAGGCAGAAAAGGCTGTTTCCCAAAGGGAAAAAGTGATTGAAAAACAGGATGTGCTGATTGCGGAGAAAAATGCCGCAATCATGGAAAAACATTCTGCGCTTGAAGATGTCACGATGAAGCTTGCGGACATGGAAACGCTGGTTGACGAGGTGGCGGGGCAGGCGTATGAAAAAGCCTGTGAAGTCGTTACCGATGCCGTCCGACAGCAGACACAGAAAGAGGACATAAAAATTCTTGATGATTATTCAAAATGGCTGTCTGCACCGGAACGCACCGCCGATAAAAAACTGCGTGATTATGCTGTAAGGCGTTTGGAAACACTGAAAGAAAAATTCGTGAAATCCGCAAAGGAGATTATGGGGAAGGTTACGAAATCCCTGCAAGAACCTGAACGGAAGCAGGAAAATCTCGAACAGGTAAAAACAACAGCAAGAATATCCCTCAAGGCACAGCTTAGTGCCAACAAAAAAAGTGTTGATGATTATAAATCACAGCATTATGGAACAAACACAAAACAAGCTAAAAGAGATGAACAGTCTTTATAAATGGCAGATTTACGCAGCGTTAATCGCTGCGTTCACACAGCGTCAGGGCAATTATAAACCTACAAGGGCGAACTATACCTTTGCAGGCTTTATAGCTGCCCTGTTTTTATTTGCAAAAAAGGGAGGATTTTATGGCAGAGAACAGGAAGTATTATTTTTTAAAGCTGAAGGAGAATTTTTTTGACCAGCGTGAGATTGTGGTACTGGAAGGTTCAAAGGATGGCATTTTATACGTGAATATCCTGCTCAAACTGTATCTGAAATCATTGCAGCATAACGGGAAACTGCTCTTGAACGAACAGACACCACTTTCGGCGGAGATGATAGCACTGCTTACAAGGCATGAGGCAGGCACTGTCGAGAGGGCAATGCGGGCATTCATGCAGCTTGGACTTGTGGTAGTGCAGGAAAATGACATTTACTATATGCCCGAAATTGAGCAGATGACCGGAAAAGGCTCGTCCGATGCGGAACGAAAGGCAAGATACCGCAGGCAGAAAATGGAGGAAAATACGCTGCTCCTTGAGGACAAAAATACGGATATGGGACAGAATTGGGACAATGTCCCACCTGTGTCCCAAATTTTTCCACCAGAGATTAGAGATAAGAGTATAGAGAATAGAGATAAGAACTTAGATAAAAGAGAGTGTGTGAGAGAGAAAAACGCACACGCACAGACAGAGCAGGATAAAGGAATCAGATTTTATGGCAGATACGATAATGTCATTCTTACGGATAAGGAACTGCAAATGCTCAAAGATGACTATCCGGCAGATTACCAGTCCATGATAGAACATTTGTCGGAATACATGGCATCTTATGGAAAGACATACAAAAACCACTTAGCTATTATGGAACTCTGGAAAAGGGCGGATATGAAAAAAGAACAGAAAACGGGGAACGGGTATTCCTATAATGGCAGTTTTAAGGAGGGGGACAGCTTATGATTGAAACGGTTGTTGATGAAGTGCTTAGAAAAATGGAAAGTATCACCAATGAGGGAATAAAGGCAGCTGATGATTACACGGACGCTGATACCGGATTGTTAATATGCGGGCAGTGCCGTACAAGAAAGCAGAAAAAAATATCATTCTTGGGAGAGGAACGCATTGTCGGCTGTCTTTGCAGATGTGCAGCGGAGAAACTGGAAAAGGAACGTGAGGAACACAGGGTAAAGGAGGAACTTCTGAATATCCAGAAGATGAAAAGTGCGGGATTGCAGGACAGGACATTTTATAACTATACCTTTGACCGCTGTGATGCGTCACAGGAAAACGCCGTATACGCAAAGCGGTATGTGGAACATTTTCCTGAAATGGTGCAGACCGGGCAGGGACTTTTGTTTTGGGGGAATGTCGGGACAGGCAAGACATTCCTTGCAGGGTGTATTGCCAATGCGCTGTTAGAACAGAAAATACCTGTGTTAATGACAAGTTTTCCCAAAATATTAAATGCGCTCGGCGGTCTTTACAGTTCAGAGCGGAATGAGTATCTTGCAAGCCTGAACCGCTACACGCTGCTCGTAATTGATGATATGGGGATTGAGAGGGAAAGCCAGTATACGGTTGAAACAATTTATACGGTCATTGATGAACGGTACAAGTCCGGCAAGCCGTTCATCATCACAACGAACCTTCAGCTTGATGCGCTAAAAAATCCGCAGGACGTGGAACACGCAAGGATTTATGACCGCATCATGGAAAGGTGTATGCCTGTTTATTTCGGTAGCAGGAATTACCGCTCTGAACTGGGGCAGGAAAACAGGGATGCGGCGAAAAAGGTACTGACGGGGGCGGCAGATAATGGAAGGTTCTGACGGTTATATCCAATGCCGTTTTATGGTTTTTATCCCTCTGTGCAGAGGGATAAAAAGTATTGAAATATTATCGGCGGTAAAATGACCGCAAAAAAGAAAGGGAGGATTTTATGGCTATAGATATGGCAGAAAAAACAGCAAAAAAGGTAACGGGCGCAAATGGCAGGAGAAAACCTGTAAAGATTATTGTAAAGCCGGTTTATACAGGAAAACAGGATATGTCAGAAGTTTTCGGCAATGTAGCACTTGATAACATCAGACGGAAAATGCAGGAAGGCTAAAACGGGAGTTTCCATGAATATCATAGGAAATACAGAAAAACAGCGGAAATCCAACAAAAATCATCTTGAAAGGTGGCAGGCAAAACGGTATAATAAACATAACTGAATAGCGGAATGCCTTGTCACGAGGAGGAATTATTTATGACAGGGCAGACCACAAAAACAACATACAAGGCAGCTTTATATTGCAGACTGTCGAGGGACGATGGGAACGTGCAGGAAAGTTCAAGCATTCAGACGCAGAAGGAAATCCTCTCACGCTATGCAAGGGAAAACGGCATAAACAACACGACTTTCTATGTCGATGACGGGTATTCAGGAACAAATTTCCAAAGACCAAGTTTTCAGAAAATGATTGCCGATATCGAAAGTGGAAAGATAAACTGTGTCATTACAAAAGACTTATCAAGGCTTGGCAGGAATTATCTTGAAACGGGCGTGTTCATTGAGGTATATTTTCCCGAACATAACGTGCGGTATATCGCAATCAATGACGTGGTGGACACAAGCAGGCAGGAGTCGGCAGACTTTACGCCGTTCCGCAACATCATCAACGAACTTTACGCAAAGGATACTTCCAAAAAGGTGCGTAGCGCAAAGCGGGCAAGGGTGCTTGACGGAATGTACGTTGCAACCAGCGCGCCATATGGCTACAGGAAAGACGAGCATGACCGTCACCGTCTTGTGATAGACGAGCGGTATGCGCCGACAGTAAGGCTTATCTTCTCTTTTGCAAAAGACGGAAAAGGCATATCGCAGATTAGAAGTTACCTGAATGAGCGGCATATCCTAAGACCGTCAGCGGTCAATCCAAACGGTTATGAACGGTACTTTGATGGGGAAGATGACCAGAAGCGTTATGAATGGAGCAACAACAGTGTCCGGGGAATTTTACGCAATCCCGTTTACGCGGGTCATCTTGTAATGAACAAGCGTATATCGCCTTCGTTTAAAAGCCACAAACGGTTGAGCGTACTGCCGGAGAATTACACAGTGGTGGAGAATGTGCATGAGCCGATAGTCAGTCCAAAAGATTTTGAACTGGTACAGCGACTGATTACAAGCAGGCGTAACGTGCAGAACAAGCCGAGAAAGTTTGAAAACATCTTTGCAGGACTGATTAAATGTGCCGACTGCGGTTATGCAATGACACTGGCGAAAGCGCACCGCAGCCCAAAAGAGGAAATCATTGACGAGTACGGCTATATGTGTAACAATTACAAGACTTTTGGGAAATCGGTAGACACAAGCCACTGGATTGAAGCAAGGCAGTTATACGAATGTGTGCTGAATGACATCAAATGCCATGCAGGGGAAGCACTCGCCGATAATGACGAGCTGTGCGAAAAACTGATGCGGCAGATAGGCAGTAACAAGGACAAGCAGACAAAATCACTGGACAAAGAGATAAGGGAAAAGAAAGCAAGGCTTTCCGAGGTTGACAACCTGTTCCAGCAGCTCTATGAGGACAGACAGAATGGAAACATCACAGAGCGCAATTATCAGATGATGTGCAGGCGTTATGAGGACGAACAGACAGGATTGGAGCAGGCAATTAAGGAACTGACCGCACAGAGGACGGAAAGCGATAAGAACAGAGGAAATGCCGAGCAGTTTTCTAAGCTGATTAAAGGGTATGCAGGGATTGAGGAATTATCGGCGGCACTGTTAAATACCCTTATCGAAAAGATTACCATAGGCGAACCGCAGGACGTAGATGGGGAGCGCATACAGGAAGTAAAAATTTATTACAAATTCATAGGGTGCATAAACCAAGAAGGGCATATTTGCTGATAGAAACGTGTTTTTAATCATGTATCGGCGAGTATGTCCTTCTGACATCGAGCAGCAGGAAGGTCGTATTTTAAGGCAGGGCAACATGAATGACAGGGTTAAGATTTTCCGGTATGTGACCGAAAATACATTCGACAGTTATTCATGGCAGCTGATCGAAAACAAGCAGAAATTCATCGGTCAGATTATGACGAGTAAATCACCTGTACGGAGCTGTGAAGATGTGGACGAGGCGGCGCTCACTTACGCGGAGGTCAAAGCCCTAGCCACGGGCAACCCATATATCCGCGAAAAGATGGATTTGGACGTGCAGGTGTCAAAGCTAAAGCTGATGAAAGCCAACCATACCAGTCAGATATACCGTCTTGAGGATAATATCACGCAGCATTATCCGCAGCAGATCGCTGTTTTAAAAGAGCGCATCGGCGGCATGGAAGCGGATATTCAGACCGCAAAGGCAAGTATTCCAAAAGATAAAGAGCAGTTTTTCATGAAAGTAGGAAATAAGTTTTACACGGATAAAAAAGAAGCCGGGACAGCGCTGGTGGAGATGTGCAAAGAGGTAAAAAGCGCCAACGACTCTGTTACCATAGGAGAATATGCAGGCTTTAAGATGGCTGTTTCCTTTGATAGCTTAAACCATAAATTTGTAATGAACTTAAAAGGGCAGCTTTCCCATAACCTTGAAGTCGGTGCAGACCCGTTCGGGAATATTACTCGTATCAACCATGCGCTGGAAGCCATGCCAAAGGAACTTGACAACGCCAAAGTAAAACTGGAAAATGTGGAGCGGCAGCTTGAAACGGCAAAGGCGGAGGTTACAAAACCTTTTGCACAGGAAACCGAACTGAAGGAGAAGTTAGACCGCCTATCCGCCCTCAATGCCCTGCTGAACATGGACGAAACAGGCAGTGACGTACAGGTTGAGAATGAAGTGTCAGAACAGTCAGAAGCGGACACTTTTGGACATGATGACCAAAGAGCAGAGCAGCCACAAGCCGATACTTTAGGACACAGTGACCAGAGGCAGGAATTGGCGGGGAATATACCACAATCTGTTCCAGTGGAAAATGCAGGGCATAATCACGTGGCAGAAAACAACAGTCCGCACGGGTTAAAGCTGGTAGCCGGAAACAATGACAAACCTGCGAAAGCATCGCTGAAAGAAAAGCTGGAGGCGTACAAGGCGCAGGTGGCAGGTGTGGAAAATACCGGAACGGATAAAACAAAGGGAAAAGAGGCGGTTATATAAAATTCACAAAAATTCGATTGCAAAACAGTCGGTAAAATCGTAAAATATGAGTAGGGAAGAAAAAACTGCGCTCATAAGAGTAGGCGTTGAGAAAAAGAGCCATACTGATAAAGGAGGTGTGTTTTATGGCAACTTCAAGTATTACGAAGAATTTTGTTATATCAGGTCAAAAGCAGGTGGAGATGTTTGCCGATGCAATAGAGGCATCTGCCAACGACAGGACACCT
>CAJUAE010000095.1 GCA_910583965.1 uncultured Lachnospiraceae bacterium | reverse complement strand
ATATTATATATCAAAAAATATTATAAAAGATTATTCCGAGAATTTGCTTGGCTCCTCTATTGACAATCAGACAAATCAAATAGAAGCATGGCTTGATGAGAACTTGTCAGCATTTAATGCGGTGAAACATGCAATTGAGCAGACTGGTTTTGATAAGTCACAGCTTCAGGCAATACTTGATTGTTACTATGGCTTTCATGACAATTACCCAGAAGGACTTTATATTGCAAGTGCAGATGGAAAACTTATGACCGCATCTGCATCTGAGAAGATAGAAACTGATCCAACGCAGTCTGTGTGGTACAAAGAAGGATTGACTCGCTGGAACATGAGTTTGACAAATGCATATACCAATGCAGAAGGCAAAAAGGTTATCAGCGCATCAGGAATATTGAAAGATGGATCGGGTATTCTCAAGGTAATTTCAGCGGATCTTACGCTTGAGCGTATCAGTATTATTGTAAATAGTTATATTGAGATGGAACAAGCACAGGCATTTTTGGTGAGCAGTACCGATGGAACAATACTTGCACATCATGATAATGACCTAATTTCTACAAAGCTTGGGGATTCCCAGGACGCTTTTATGCGAGATATTTGGCAAAAGGTGGAACAGTGGGATTTTGACATGGCTGAGATTGATGATAATATGACCGCATTTTCACAGATACAAGGAACAGATTGGGTGTTGGTGTCTTATATCCCAACAAAAATTATCTATGCTAATATTGATAATGTTCGCAATATGATGTTGGTGTTTGGTTTGTTGTCCATTGTTTTATTAGCGGTATTGGTAGAACGTGTTGTCCACATGGTAATTCGTCCTGTCAAAGAGTTAATCAAAGTGATTACAGCGATGACCAACGGGGATTTTACAGTGCAGGTGAAAGCAAAAAGCAATGATGAGATTGGTGCTATGAGCAGTTATGTAGACCATTTTATACAGACAATGCGCCAGATGATTGCCTCTATACATAGCGTTTCTGATAAACTAAATACACAGGCCGGAAATAGTGATGCGATTTCTAGGGAAATGTATGATGCTACTAAGAGACAAGGACAATCAATGCGGGAACTAAATTCTACTGTAGAGCAGTTATCGCTGTCTGTTGGTGAAATTGCGGAACATGCAACAACGCTTGCCATGGTAGTTACAGATACAAAAGAAGATGGCGAGCAGGTGGATAAGAAAATGCAGGAGACGGTAGTTGTTTCTCAAAGTGGACAGTCGGATCTACAGCGTGTTAGCAGTGCAATGAATACCATCAATATGTCTGTTCAGAAACTACAGCAGTCGATTGATGAGGTTGGAAAAGCTTCTTTGGAGATTACCAATATTACAGAGATTATAGGAAATATTGCAGATCAGACAGCACTGCTTTCGCTCAATGCTTCTATTGAAGCCGCTCGGGCGGGAGCGGCTGGCAGAGGATTTTCTGTGGTGGCAACCGAAATCGGTCAGCTTGCAAATACCAGTGCGGATGCTGTTCATAATATTGAGGGGTTAATTGGACAAATTAACAATCTTGTTGGAGATACTGTAAAACAGACAAAAGAAAGTGTAGAAAATATTAATCATAGTAGTAGTTTGGTAGAGGATACACTCAAGACATTTGATTCTATATTTCGCAATATTGACCAAGTGAGTACCCTTGTGCGCGAGATGATTAAAAAAGTCGAAAAGGTTGATGATGTGGCGACCAATGTAGCGGCGATAACACAAGAACAGGCTGCTAGTTCTGAGGAAATCTTAGCAACTTCCGAATCAATGGTGCATCAGGTAGATAATATAACTGGAAACAGTGAGAACGTTTCTGAGGGCGCCAAGGAACTGACAACATCAGCAGAAGAACTGTATAATCAGGTTGTTCAGTTTAAGATTGGAGAGGGGGCATAATTATGAAAAAGAATAAGAATTGCTTAAGAAAGTGTGTTTCCCTCTATATTATCACTGTGATACTAATCGTTGCTACGTCAGGGTGTGGACGGGCAGCAGGCGGAAAAAAAGGAGGTACGCGAATCTTTTTTGCCCTGAATGAGATGGATACATTTCGGGAGACGCTTGTCGGCGGCGCTGCAGAGCGGGCGGCGCAAGAAGGGGTACAGATGGATGTAGGAGATGCGCAAGGGTCGATTGAAAAACAAGTGGAGCAGCTTAAGTCGGCGGCAGCGCAGTATGATGTAATTATTTGTAGCCCAGTGTCTGTAGATACTGTAGTTCAGTTAAAAATGAGTGCCGGAGATATCCCAATTGTATTTGTCAATAGCTGTCCAGATGAAAAGTATTTGCAATCTGGAAAGTATGTTTATGTCGGCTCTAGTGAACAAGTAGCAGGGGAATTTCAAGCGGAATATATATTACAGAAATTTTCTGGAAAACAGGAAATCAATGTGGTATTAATCAAAGGACCAGCAAGTCATTCTGCAACAAAAGGACGTACCAATGGGATTAAGAGGACATTAGAAAAGAGCGGAAAACAGATTCAGTATGTATTTGAGGATAGTGCAAACTGGGATGCAGAACAGGCAAAAGAATTATTTGAATTATTCTTGAGTACAGGAGTTGTGGCAGATTGTGTTATCTGTAACAATGATGCAATGGCGCTGGGTGTTGTAGAAGCTTGCAACAAATATAATATTGATGGCAGCACATTACCAATTTTGGGCGTGGATGCAACAGCGGACGGATGCGAGGCAATTCGCAGCGGTGATATGGCATTTACAGTCTATCAATCTGGAAGTGGACAAGGACACGCGGCAGTGGATACAGCAATTCAACTTGCAGAAAAAGGAAATATGAAAGAGATTGCAGGAAGTACGGAAGATGGAAAATTTGTATGGGTAGATTTTGAGCGTGTGGATAGTGATAATGTTTCCCAATATGCAAAATAATTGTAACAGTTTATGAAATAACGCTGGAGTTGAGATGAATCAAGCCTTCACAAAGTAGTTGATGTCTGCAACAGGAGAGCCGAAGGCTGAACTGTTAATGAATAGTAATAAATAGGATATCGGCAATAAAAATGTGTTGAAAAATATATTCAAACTATTATAATAAAAAAGGATTATTATAACTTGAAGAAACAAATGGAGGACTCAGAAAATGGGAAATGTAAAACGTATTTACGTGGAAAAAAAAGAATCTTTTGCCGTTAAGGCCAGGGAACTTGAGGAGGAATTAAAAAGCTATCTGGGCATTACTGGACTCAAGAAGGTTAGGATTTTTATTCGCTATGATGTGGAAAATCTTACAGATGCTGTTTTTGATAAGGCATGCAAGTGTGTGTTTTCGGAGCCTCCTGTGGATGATTTATATATGGAAAGCATTGAACTTCCAGAAAATGCACGTTGTTTTTCTGTAGAGTATTTGCCAGGACAGTTTGACCAGCGAGCGGACTCAGCAGTGCAGTGTGTACAGTTTCTAAAAGAGGACGAACAACCTATTATCAAGACTGCTATCACTTATCTTTTGATTGGAACAATTTCAGATAGTGAATTTGATAAAGTAAAAAATTATTGTATCAATCCTGTAGATTCTCGCGAGACTGGACTAGAAAAACCAGAGACGTTGGTACAATCTTTTGCGGAACCAGCCGATGTTGGAAATTTTGACGGATTTATAGAGATGGATGAGGAAACGTTAATGGAACTTTATAGTTCCCTTGGACTTGCTATGACGTTTAAAGATTTTCTGCACATTCAAAATTATTTTACAAATGGGGAGCACAGAGATCCAACAGTCACAGAAATTAGAGTGCTGGATACTTATTGGTCTGACCATTGTCGTCACACAACATTCTCCACAGAATTAAAGGAGATTACATTTGAGGAAGGATATTACACCGATCCAATTAAAACAACTTATGAAAATTATCTTGCTGTGCGAGAGGAAATTTTCGCAGGTAGAAAAGACAAGTATGTCTGCTTGATGGACTTAGCACTTATGGCAATGCGAAAACTCAAAAAAGATGGTAAGTTGGAGGATATGGAGAAGTCGGATGAGATTAATGCTTGTTCGATTGTCGTTCCTGTGGAAATTGACAAGGAAGATGGAAAGGGTGTTGTCACAGAGGAATGGCTAGTAAATTTCAAGAATGAGACACACAATCATCCAACAGAAATTGAGCCATTTGGTGGTGCGGCTACTTGTCTTGGCGGTGCGATTCGCGACCCACTTTCAGGGCGTACATATGTTTATCAAGCAATGCGCATTACGGGTGCTGCTGACCCAACTGTGCCGATTGGAAATACAATGCGGGGTAAGCTGTCTCAGAAAAAGCTGGTGCGCGGTGCAGCAAGTGGTTATTCCTCTTATGGAAATCAGATAGGACTTGCCACAGGATTGGTAAAGGAAATATATCATCCAAATTATGTGGCAAAGCGAATGGAGATTGGTGCTGTGATGGCAGCGGCGCCAAGAGCAGGAGTTATTCGTGAAAATTCAGATCCTGGCGATATTATTATTTTGCTTGGCGGACGAACAGGACGAGATGGCTGCGGCGGAGCAACAGGTTCTTCCAAAGTGCATACAACCGCCTCTCTAACAACTTGTGGCGCGGAGGTTCAGAAAGGAAATGCACCTACCGAACGCAAACTACAGCGATTGTTCCGCAGGGCTGAGGTTAGCAGAATTATTAAGAAATGCAATGATTTTGGCGCAGGCGGTGTGTCTGTTGCGATTGGAGAACTTGCAGATGGTCTTGTTGTGGACATGGATAAAGTGCCAAAAAAATATGCAGGTTTGGATGGGACAGAGCTCGCTATTTCAGAGTCTCAAGAGAGAATGGCTGTTGTTGTAGATCCGAAAGATGCAGATCAATTTCTTGCGTATGCTGCACAGGAAAATCTTGAAGCTGTGAAGGTTGCAGTAGTTACAGAAGAACCGAGACTAGTATTAAAGTGGCGAGGGAATAAGGTTGTTGATATTGCAAGAGCGTTTCTTAATACAAATGGCGCACATCAGGAGACAGGTGTATCTGTGGATACTCCAATAAAGGAGGATAATTATTTTCACAAGATAGCAGTAAAAAAGGTAGATGAATCGCTAGAAAAGAATAATATAAAAGAAGCGATTCTTTCTACATTAAATGATCTCAATGCATGTTCCCAGAAAGGCCTTGTGGAAATGTTTGATGCGTCTATTGGCGCAGGCAGTGTGTTTATGCCTTATGGTGGAAAGTATCAGCTTACAGAGACACAGGCAATGGTTGCAAAACTTCCTGTACTGAAAGGAAAGACGGACACTGTGACAATGATGGCATATGGGTTTGACCCATATTTGTCCAGTTGGAGTCCATATCACGGAGCAATTTATGCAGTGACGGAATCTATGGCAAAGATTGTTGCAGCAGGCGGAGATTATACAAAAATACGTTTTACATTTCAGGAATATTTTAGGCGTATGACAGAGGAGCCTTCTCGCTGGAGTGAACCATTTGCAGCATTGCTCGGCGCATATGATGCACAGATTGGTTATGGATTACCTTCGATTGGCGGCAAGGATTCCATGTCGGGGACATTTAATAAGATTGATGTGCCGCCAACTCTTGTTTCTTTTGCGGTTGATGTTGCAAAACAGCAAGATATTATTACACCGGAATTAAAAAATGCTGGGGACAAACTTGTTGTGTTTGATTTGCCTAAAAATGAGTATGATCTTCCAGATTATAACAATGTTATGAAATTATACAGTGGCATCGCACAGTTAATTGCAAATAAAGTGATTGTAGCTGCCTATGCACTTGACTCCAAGGGAATTGTGGCATCTGTGGCAAAGATGGCATTTGGTAATAAGATGGGCGTAGAGTTCGACAGTGCGCTTGAGGCAAAGGACCTGTTTGCAAACGGAATAGGAAGTATTATCGCAGAGATTTCTGTAGATAAATGGGATGCGCTTGTTACAAGTGGTATGGCTTATAGAACTGTTGCGACAGTGGCTGCTGAGAATGAGGGCTTTGTATATCAAGATACAACGGTAACGATGGACGAGGCACTAAAGGCTTGGACATCAAAACTTGAGAAGGTATTTCCAACAAAAGCTGTAAAAAACACAGATGCAATTGAGACAAATCTCTATGAGACAAAGGAGATTTATGTGTGCAAAAATAAAGTGGCAAAGCCAACAGTATTTATACCAGTATTCCCAGGAACGAACTGTGAGTATGATTCGACAATCGCATTTGAGCGCGCAGGTGCTAATGTAGTGACAAAGGTATTTCGCAATCTATCGGCTGAGGACATTAGGGAGTCTGTTGACGAGTTTGCGCAGGCGATTGCACAGGCACAAATTATTATGTTTCCGGGTGGTTTCTCGGCGGGCGATGAGCCAGATGGAAGCGCAAAGTTTTTTGCGACGGCATTTCAGAATGCAAAAATTAAGGAGGCTGTGAATCAGCTTTTGAATGAAAGAGATGGTCTAGCACTGGGGATTTGTAATGGATTTCAGGCGATGATTAAACTTGGCCTTGTACCTTATGGAGAGATTGTAGGGCAGAAGGAAGATTCTCCAACGCTTACTTACAATACAATTAACCGCCATATTTCCAAGATGGTATATACAAAAGTTGTTACCAATAAGTCACCATGGCTACAACTTGCAAAATTGGGGAAGACGTATGTGACACCAGCTTCTCATGGGGAAGGAAGATTTGTGGCGCCGCAAGAGTGGATTGACAAACTTTTTGTGAACGGACAGGTTGCGACACAGTATGCAGATTTTGACGGTAATATTTCTATGAATGAAGATTGGAATATCAATGGTTCTTATGCTGCAATTGAGGGCATTACCTCTCCTGATGGCAGATGCCTTGGCAAGATGGCGCACGTGGAGCGCCGCGGTGATTCTGTGGCAGTGAATATCTATGGAGACCAAGATTTGAAGATTTTTGAAAGTGGTGTGCTATATTTTAAATAAATTGGAGAATATAGTGTGAAAAATAAATTTTTCACACGGCAAATTTGTGCTTACGCCCAAATTCGCAGATTTTGGCAAGAATGGAGATTTATATGAGATATTCATGGATTGATGAATACTTACTAGCCAAAAATGGCGTGACAAAGGATCACAAAAAAGAGTGAAACTGGATACGCTATCAGATTGGTGGCAAGATGTTTGCGGCAATTTGTTTAAATGAGCAAAACGAGCCTTACTATATCAACTTAAAATTAGATCCAGAGGAAGGTGCTTTCTTGAGGACACAGTATAAAGATATTATTCCAGGTTATTATTGCAATAAAGTGCATTGGAATTCTGTAAATCCAGATGGAGAAGTGCCAGATGATTTGCTCAAAGATTTGCTGGACAAGTCTTATCAGTTAGTGTTTGGTGGATTAAGCAAAAAGTTACAATTCACACCCACGCCAGTTTTTATCATGTTATAAGTTATTGAGGTGTGAATTATAACAGATTTTGCACACAAAATGCTAAAAGGCAAGCATTTTGGCGCATGATTCCCACTACTTTGGCGCGGGTGTGAAAAGTAACAGCAAAAAACAACAGCGTGAAATTTTAAAGACGGCAGGATAGACAAACACATAGATTCCTGATATCATAATTATGAGAATGTGCACTGATGTGGTGATGGAATGATGAATGTGATATTTGTTGGAATAGGGCTTTTTGGTATTGGTATTATTATTTTTGCATTGATGCTTCTGCTTCGGGGCGACGGTTCAAGAGAGCAGAAGCTAATGCAATATTTTCTTCTGGGCGCATTGGTGCAGAATGTTGGGTATCTGTTAGAGTTGACAGCACCTACATTGGAGGCTGCCATAGTGTCTGTCAAAATGCAGTATTTAGGTTCTCTGACAATCCCAATCAGTTATTGTCATTTCATATTTAGCTATTGTTGTGAAAAAGCACCGAAAAAGATTTTGAGTGCTCTGAAGATCGTTGATATTGTTGTTATAGGACTTGTTTTTACTTGTGATTTGCATAATATTTATTATCGTAGTATCCAATGGGTAGAAACTACAAAGGGATATGGGTTTTTAAGTTTGGAATATGGTCCAGGATATTGGACATTTATGGTATGTGGAACTGCGATTCCGTATGTTTTGTCGCTATATGCGTTGATTCACTTCTGTATTAAAAGGCCAGAATATGCCGCGGATAGAAGATGTGGGCTGATTTTGGTACTTTCTTTTTTACCTGTGTTGTCTCTTTATGTGCATTCTGTAAAGATAATACAAGTATATGATTTTACACCCGTAGTCTTAGGGTTGGTACTTTCAAGTGTGGTTATTTTAATTTGGATTAGAAAGGTATATGATTTTAGTAGTTTGGCGTTTGGGATATTGCTTAATAGTATGAGTGATAGCGTGATTGCATTGGATGAACAGCGACAAATTACAAACTATAATCCAGCAGCGACAAGAATTTTTAAAGACTTGAACAGTCAAATGATTGGGGAACCAATTGAGTTGTTAAAAGGATTTCCCAAGGATATGTTAGGCGAGGAGGAAAAGTGGGAATTTTGTCTGAATGACAGATTCTATCAAGGACATGTAGAACCGATTTTGGATGAATTTAGGAAGAACAAGGGCTATGTTGTTCTCCTTTTTGACGTGACAGAGACAAGAAATTATATTGAAGAAATTAAGCGTGTGCGGGAACAGGCAGAGCAGGCAAACATTGCCAAAAGTGCTTTTCTAGCAAATATGTCTCACGAGATTCGTACTCCGATGAATGCGATTGTGGGTCTAAGTGATATCATTATGGAGGAAAGCCGTGGACGAAAAGTATATGAATATGCTTTTGATATTAAATCAGCGTCGCGCAATTTGCTGGCATTAATTAATGATATTCTTGATTTGTCCAAAGTGGAAGCAGGAAAAATGGAGTTGGTGCCAACAGAATATCATGTGATTTCTCTTGCCGATGAGGTTCTAAGCATGATGGAGGTTGTGGCATCACAAAGAGGGCTTTGTCTGAAAAAGGAATATGACATGTCGATTCCATGCTGTTATCTGGGAGATGAGGGCAGAATCAAACAGATTTTGATTAATATTTTAAACAATGCATTAAAGTTTACCAAAAAAGGTTATGTGGCATTTTCTGTCACTGCGAGGCAAGGCGACAGAGAGGACTTGGAGATTCTCTCTTTTCGGATAGAAGACACAGGATGTGGTATCCGTGAAGAAAATTTAAAAGAAATCTTTGATAATTTTAAACAGGTAGATTCGAGAAGAAATCGCGCAGTGGAGGGAACGGGACTAGGCCTTTCTATTACAAAACGTCTGATTGATTTGATGCAAGGAACAATTCAGGTAGAGAGTGTATACGGTGAAGGAACTACATTTACTATAGAAATTCCACAGAAAATTGTGGATAATAGACCATTATCAGAAGTGCCAGCAGTAGAAAAGCAAAAGGAGGAGATTTTAAATCGATTTACAGTCAAAGACTGTCGTGTGTTGGTGGTAGATGACAACCGAGTTAACAGGAAAGTTGCCGCTACTTTTTTAAAAACCTATGGTTTGGAAATTGATGAGGCAGAAAGTGGTGTCGCTGCAATTGCTCTGGTTCACAAGACATTGTATGATATTATCTTTATGGACCATATGATGCCAGAAATGGATGGGATAGAAACTGTACAGAGAATACGAAGCCAATGTGGAGACAATGGTAAAAAAACAATTATAATTGCATTGACGGCAAATGCAATGGAAGGTGTCAGGGAGATTTTTCTAAACAATGGTTTTCAAGATTTTATTACAAAACCATTGGATAGGCAATCTTTACATACAGTGTTGCTCAAATGGATTTCGGAGGAAAAACGAATCAAAGAGGAAACTTCGATAGAAGCAGACAATATTGCAGAAAATGATACTGTAGAATCCCAAGTAAAGATTGAGGGAATTGAGATAGAGGAGATTTTAGAACGATATCCCGATGGTCTTGAGGACTATTTTGCACTTTTGGATTTGTATTGTCTGGATGGAAAACGAAAACAAATTGTCTTGCGTGAACTTTGGGAAAAACACGATTACAAAAATTATGGGATTGAGGTACATGGATTAAAAAGTGCTTCTGCCAATGTGGGGGCTATGGCTATATCGAGAAGTGCTAAAGAACAAGAAATGGCTGTAGATAGAGGGGATATAGCATATGTTGATGCACATGCAGAACAATTGTTAATGGCATATGCAACACAGATTGACCATATTTTTCAATTTCTAAACAATGTTCGGCAACCAACGCATCTTGGAGAAAAAGTGCAAGCAATCGACTATGAAAGTTTTGTGGCTGAGATTAATAAAGCGCTAAACAGTTTAGAGAATTTTCGCGCGAAGGATTGTGCGCATAAAATAGAGGAAATTTTGCAGTATCAAATTAGTTCTGAAGTTGAATCCAGATTAATAGAAGTGCAAGAGCAGTTGAAATTATATGAAGATGAGGCAGCAGAGCAAATGCTTCGAGAACTGTTGGAAATAAAGTGGTAAGAGGAGACGAATATAATGGGAAAATTGCGAATATTAGCGGTTGATGACAATAGTATTAGCCTTGCGGCAATTGAACAGGAGCTAAAAAAAGAGTATGAGGTAATTCCAGTCAATTCTGGTGCGCGTGCACTGCAATATTTGCGGCGGGAAAGACCAGATTTGATTCTCCTAGATATTCAGATGGCGCAAAAGGATGGCATTGAGACATTAAGAGAAATTCGCCAGATGGAGAGATGCTGGGGGATTCCAGTGATTATGCTCACCTCAAAACAAGATAAAGCAACAGTTGTGGAGACTTCTAAATTGGGTATATATGACTATATACTCAAACCATTTAAGGGAGAGGATTTACATAATCGGATTGACCGGGCACTGAAAAAGTAGGAGGTGTTTGAGTAGATTGACAACGAGAGAAGAAGCCTTAAAGTATGGGCTTACATTCAAGGAAGTGTATCAGGATACGCCGTTTCATGATGAAAACTGGATATTGGTGCGCTGCAAAAAGAACAAAAAGGCGTTTTTATGGACTTATCAATATCAAGGACAAATGTGCATTAATGTAAAGGTTCGTCCAGAATGGCGAGACTTTTGGCGGGATACTTATGCGTCTGTGATTCCTGGTTATCATCAAAATAAAGAACACTGGAATACGGTGATTCTTGATGGTAGTATTCCCGACGAGGAAGTGAAACGAATGATTGCAGAGAGTTATGATTTGGTTTGTTCGTGATTAATAGGGGTTAAAAGGCTGCTTTGCAAAGAAGTGCTAAGTTTCACGCTTAATTTGAGTCGATATGAAAAATTAATATATAAGTGCGTAAAAGAAAATGTTATTAGTAAAGGAGAGAAAACATATGGCAATTCAATACAATGTATCGGCAGTGGATATTATAAAGATGCTTGGATGTACAAAACCCGTTAGCAAGGAAGAACGAAAAGAACAACGAGACAATTGTCAAATCGCTTGGCCAATCGATAAATCAAGGATGGAAATTTTTGAGGAGGAGTACCATCAAAAGCTTCCGCCGATGTTAGATGAATTTCTGCGTTTGGCAAGTGACCGCCCGCTGTTTGAGACAGCGGATATATGGGCAGCAGACTGCTGTTTTCCTTATTTTTCATATGAGGATATTGAGCAGTGGATTGAGGATGACAAAGAATATTGGGAAGAATCGCCAGAGGAGTATGAAGATGAGGAACACTATCAACTTTCAAAGATTCCTAGAGAACAGTGGAAAGAGCATGTTCCTAACTATTTACAAATTGGTAGTGATTATGCCGCGGGAGTTGTGAACTATGGCATCTGTGAAACAGATTTGGAGAAGGAGAATCCACCTGTATATTATTTGCACGAAGCAGGTTCCATTAAAGATTGGAAACTGTTGACCAATACGATATCAGAATTTCTTGGCGGGATTGTCTGTGATATGTTGTCAGGAGTGCAATATTCGACAGCGCAGAATATTTTAGAGGAAGATGGTTGGGAGTTTTGTGAATTTGAGAATCTGGACCAATTGGCACAGCGGCAGATTAACCTTTCGGCAATGGAAAAATATCCTTCCTTTTATGAAGATGAAGTTTTTTATCGTCTCTGTATAGAAGCGGATAAAGAAACATTGTATTTAGTCAGTGATGACAAGGAATTGTTGGTGATACAGAAGATAGAATAATCTAAAAAATTATTGCATTCAGAACAGATGTGTGATAAGATAAAACAAACATAGATTTGGAAAATTTGTTTGTTTTTGTCTTATCACACATTTTTTATGCACACGGGCACCCAAGTGAAATTTGTCATCAAACCGATTTATCGGTTCGCTGATGGGTGCCCGGCGCGCAAGTAGGAAAGAAAGAACAATTAAAAAACTTAAAGTATCATAGGGGGCAAAAGGTATTTTGCCCCCTATGATACCACGGATTGCTCCGCATTTCATG
>CAJUAE010000094.1 GCA_910583965.1 uncultured Lachnospiraceae bacterium | reverse complement strand
TTCCAGCAAAGATTGTCTGTGTTCGAAATATAAGCAGGAAAAAGGACTGGCTTGCTATTATCTGCATCTGATAAAGGAGTGTAGGAGTCTCTCCTATGATGCATTGACAGCCCATGTATCCATTGTTTTTGCACGATATATGATGTTGTCTGTTACACAACGGTGCAATATCGATGACAAAACGATATGCGAACTGTATTTCCGCCTTATGGACGAACTGGATGATATCAGTTTCAGCCAATCCATGAGAATTATTATAGACGCACTTATAGAATCTGTTATGGAATACTTTTATATCACTGAGCAGCATCTGGAAGAATTTATGTCCAGCCTTATTCAAAGACTGCCAAAGTACATACAAAAAGCATTGGAGAGTGGTTCCATAGCTACCTGATTACTAATTTGTGGGTTAAAGTATTGATTTTTCAAAGTATAAATCCCATTTTTAATGTGGGAAGTTTGAGTTATTAAATTATAAAACATTCTTATATAATGCACAATAGTCGCTATCGCATTAAACAGGAACTTTCCTTTTAATATATTTTGTGGCCTATTACTATCTTCTGGACCTGTTTTTAAAAGAAATTTTTCATTTTACATATTCTTTATAGTTTTCTTGTTTTTCTGGACCTTCCTATTTTTGAAATAAATTTTTCATTATATTATACAAACTTAATATACATGCATTCTACATACACATATCTAATAAAAATATTTTGATGACATCAGACGCAAAAGAACTTGGCAAGACTATATTTTCACAAATAAAATAAATTTCTACTTATCCTACATTATTTTTGTAATATATTCCTTTATATAAAAATTCTTAGACCATACCAATATTAAATTACAAAAATTAATGCCATTAAACTAAAACATTAATGTTTTACAATAACGTTTTAAAATCGGTTTTTAGCAAAAATTGGCTTTTCTCTTGACAAATTATTCTACAATACTATAATAAAAATTAGAATAATTCTAATTATTTAAAAAGGAGTTATATGACTAAAAACGCCAAACAAATTTTAGAAATCATAAATGCCTCCAACGAACATTTATCTGCCGAACAGATTTTTTTTCGTTTAAAAGAAAGCAACCCAAGTGTTGTGCTTGCCACTGTGTACAACAATTTATCTACTTTGTATAAACAGGGTCTTATCCGAAAAATTTCATTAGAGGGATTGCCGGATCGCTATGACAATATAACACGGCATGACCACCTTATCTGTCGATATTGTGGGAAGTTATCCGATATCTTGTTAGATGACCTAACAGAACAACTGCAAAAACAATTGGGTGTTCCAATGCTTTCTTATGATTTAAAAATTAACTATATTTGTGAAGAATGCTCAAAAAAGCAAATGGAAATGCAAAGCTAAGATATAATTCAGATTGACAAATATTTTATAAAGGTTATAATAGCAAATAAATTTATAGCCTATATTTTAATAATTTTTACCAAAACTTATGTTTTTATTTATTATTTATCAATTTTTTCAAAATTATATTTGTGCAATATTTTTATAAAATTATTGTACTACAAATATTGATTACCGAAAGGATATGTCACTATGAAAATTAGAAAGAAAGCGTCAAACACAGCGATTGAATCCATTTCTCGCCTTGTGGAGATGAACTATGATCCCCGAAATGGAGCACTCAATCAAATCCACCAGCGTTTAATCAATGGACGTAAGGAATTTGAGCGAGCTGTAATGAAAATTATGGATGCTGTTATCCATATGAGTGCGATGGATTTGACCCTGGAAACTAACGCCACCAACATAGAACAAATCAACACATCAATTGCAAATGCAGTGGAAAACATTAATAAAGCAGCAAATTCCACTGCAAAAATTACCTCAGAAGTATCAAAGGCACATGAGAGCTTAACTGCAACTATTATCGAAGTATCAAGTGAATCCAACAATATTATGGAAGATATCCGCGACTGTGAAAACGAGTTGACTTCCATCTCTAATCTGTCCACTACTGCAATCTCCACTGCGCAGGCAATGAAAACAGATATTGGAGGCTTAATTCAAACTGTTGATGATATGACAAAAGCAATCTCTGCAATTAGTTCTATTTCTGCTCAGACTAATCTTTTGGCACTAAATGCTTCAATAGAAGCTGCAAGGGCAGGAGATGCTGGCAGAGGATTTACTGTTGTCGCACAGGAAATTCGTGACCTCGCAGAAGAAGCCAAAGCGCTTACCGGGCGTATGGGAGCTCTTGTTTCCAATATCCAAGAAGCCTCCCGCAAAAGTTCTGAGAGTGTAGACAGCACCGTCGACGAACTGGAACATATTAACAACAATATTCAAAATGTCTGGAAGATTACTGGAAACAATCGCAAAGGAATGGATCACATTGCAGATTCTGTCGCTTCTCTAGCTGCTGTCAGTGAGGAAATTAGCAGTTCCATTCATGAGATGGACCATCAAGCGCAACATGCAAATACCCAATGTGAGAACTTACAAGACAATATAGCGTCCCTCGCTTTTTCTAGCAATTCAATTGCCAAATTGGTACAGCCATCAAAAGAAATAGAAGAACACTTGGAAGAATCAACAAAAATTATTGGCACTATGGTTCAAGATACATTTTACATGTTGGATAATCAAGTTCTATTGAACTGTCTCAACAGTGCAATTGAGGCACACCACAGATGGTTAAATATATTGAAGGAGATGGCACAGACTAAATCTCTAAAGATTTTACAGACGGACTGTCGGAAATGTGGCCTTGGTCATTTTTATTATGCTTTCAAGCCAGTTAATCCACAACTTATAAAAATCTGGAATGCATTGGACGGAAAACATAAAAAATTACACTCCTATGGAACCGAAATGATTAATACAATCCAATCTGGACATAATGGTGATTTAGAACAAATTTATAACAAAGCAGATGCTTGTTCTAAAGATTTAATCTCTGATTTTCAGACAATAATTCAAATTATTAAAACCTTATCTCAAAACAATATTCGTGTCTTTGAAGATTTGTCACTACAGAGCGAAACTTTAAGTGAGTAAGGAAGTGCCTTCTTTCTCTATTTGCGCGCTGTATACAATCGAGTAGGGGAAAGTTTATCTTTCCCCTACTCGCGCGCCGGGCACCCGTCAGCGAACCGATAAATCGGTTTGATGACGGGTGCCCGTGTGCCTTTTGTTTCGACATCCTTTCACCAGACGACAATTCATTCATAGTAATATCTAGTTCCTTGCACAATGGCAGTAACAAGAAGACTTCCGAAAGTCATTTCCCGATTCCTATTTTGATATAGTCTTATCGTTATCTACGATTGTAGAATATCACTGAAACTCTAAGGTACATAAAACATGATAAATTTATGCAGATTCTATATTGCATAGTATATCAAAAATAGATTAAGAATTGATTTCCAAATATTCCTCCAGATAGGTAAAAAACAAATCAAATGCTTCGCTCTGGTTCGCCGTTATAAACAGAAAAATTTTATGCCAAGGATGGTATCCCTTTAATTTTTCTCTCTGATTGACCCACTTTTCAAATCCCGGAAAAAATGTATATGCTGCTTCTTCCTCATGACTTCGATTATATGCCTCAATAAAACCGCGCAGAAAAATATTAGTCAGTGTCAATGATTTTTCTTCCAGCAAGAAAAGAGGACGCCTTTTTATCATGGTCAATACTTTCCATAATCGTTGATAAAATTCATGATTATATTGTGTTTTTTTAAAGAGAACGAGTGTGATATCCTGCCCGTAAATCTGCACATCTTCAGCACAATACTGCTTTTTATTTTTTTCATTGGTATCTTGTTCTTGAGGTTCTATAAGTATCCCACTCTGATAAAAAATATGCAGTTCTTGATAAAATAAATCAAATGCTTCCTCCTCATTATCTGTATGAAATCGTAGAATATTACTCCATGACTGTGTTAATTTACAGGCGTATTTTAATTCAATCCATCGTTGGAATTCTTTCATAAAATTCCATATTGCAAGGTCTAAACCCAAAATCTGCTCTTTTTCCTCGACAACTTTTGGTTTTTTAAAAAGTAATTTATCTGCCTGAAAACCAAGCAAATAACAATGTAATAAACAAAGCGATTTTGTGCCGAGATAACCTTTGTAATCCACTCTAATTTCTTCCAAAAACTGAATAAGTTTTTGATATTTCTGTTGCATCTGCAATTTTTGAAATTCCAGTTTTGCATGCTTGTAAGTTGGGTTCCGCTTTATAATATCTGCTAAAATTTTCTTTGCCATCGCTGTCTCTTTTTCCTGAATCAGATACATGGCATATTGAAATGCAACTTTATCATTATTGGGATTTCCTTGGTATTCTAATGTTAAAAAATAATTGGCTAAATCAAATTGATTCAGCATAAAATAGCATTCATATAGACGCGCATAAGTCTTAAAATGTTTTTCAAGTAGAACGGATTTTAGATAATATTGGATTGCAGTTTCTATTTGATTATTTTCTCTACTTTCCTCTCCCTTGCAATAATAATAGTAACCATCCTTCTTCATTTTTCATTAGCCTTTCCATCTTTTATCTACTATATTCTAATTGGAACTTGAAACAATGTCTTAACAATGTCAATTCTGCACAAGTGCAGAAAAATCATAGATATATTTTCCACAAGGTAACTGGGTGTTATCAAACACAGCTTTTATTTCTGGCATAGAGAAGTCAAAAGCCTCACTTGCCCATTGAATCGCGCAGGCTGTCAATGCTTCATTTTGCATATTACACGCGGAAAAATGAATACTTCGCAAAGTTATTAGGCAAGGATGATTTTCTACTGCGCGGGATATATTTGAACGCACAAATTCTAATCCCTTGCAAAAACACAATACTTCCTCCGCTACCAACTGTTCGCTTTCTGGCCATGGCTGAAGCGATGGATAGAAATATAGATTATCTGCAATTTGTATTATTTCTGTTTGAACTGGTCTTTTTGTCTCTGATAAAATCTTATATCCGGCTTCGAGTATAATGGCAATTCCCCATTTACTAATAAATAGATTGTATCTGGTTCTTTTCCATCTAAATTCACCTATCATTCATACCTCCGTATTAATAGCAGCATCTCATATCAAAATCCTATTGCAAAACAATAGATAACATCGCCTGTTATATCTACATTTTTTATGCCCATGATTTCGCTTTGCCAAATCTCAAATTAAGCGTAAAACTTAGTACTTCTCCACAAAACAACCTTGACTGCGAGTGGAAACTGCCACAGGCAGTTAGAAGTACTTCTCACGCTAACTCCCATCTGCCTGCTTCAGCAGGCGTACAAATCAGGATGGTGAAATTTTAATTTCACACTATCATCCTATTATCCGCATCATTAATTCGCTGCCAGTCACCATTTTATCTTTAGTAATTACAAGCAACCGATATTTTAGAAATGGATTGAGTTGTTGTTTTGCCACCTCAATATCCACAATATAAAAATCCATTGCCTCAAATTGTGCATAAGTACAATCCATAAAAACAAGAATACAGCGACACCTAGCATGGTAAAACTTTAGATATCCACAAAGCATCTCAAAATTCAAAAACTTATCCACAATATTCACCATATCGTCCACAATTGCATTGTTTTCAAACGCTTTTCCCATCAAAATAAATGACATTGGTGTCACTTTTGAGGTAATTTTATCACTAGCCCAATATACCATATTGCTGCGCATATTCTGAAACATTTTGTCGTGCGCTTTTAAAGATGCCACAGCATCTTTTATCGAACTTTGTACCAATTCCAAATTACCTGACATTGGTGTCACAAATGCAATTTCTGGCTGATGATTCCCCGCTGGCACATTCGATGGCGCATGAAAGATTTTATCCACTCGTTTATTTAATTCAAGCTTTTGTAACTGTGTCATTGCCATCTGACTTCCCCCTTATACTTTAAAATCTTTTATTTCTTTTTTGTTTGTAGATATTGATTCACAATCTTTTCTATGGCTTCCCGCGAAATTGGATAATTAAATTCTTTGATAATTCGGTCCACTGTATATCCATGATCTACTAAATGTCGAATCGCACCACCATAAGCAAAATCCTTTGTAAAATTTGACAACGCCTCCTCAAAATAACCATGGTTCATTTCTTCCATATTAATCCCCCATGCCGCTTCTTGCGACTCAAATAGAAATAAAAAACGCTATCTTTTGCGTTTTTCCTGTATGAAACTTAGCACTTCTCCGCAAAGCGGCCTTGGAGGCGAACGGTTTGAAATGCTTTTCGCGCTCCCTTTCTCAACTTTGTATTTCTAATAAATTAAAATCTATTCGTTATATTTCGTCCACATACAAAACACCTTTTAGCTTTTGTAACGTTCCAAGATATGCTTCCCTGTTCACTTTGCGTGGTAGTCGAAAAGTCATCACAATTTGAAAATGTTGTCCCTTTGCCTTGGGTTTATCCACATGAAAGCTATCCACAAAGCAATTGTCTTCCTTGAGCTGTCTTGATACATTGGTAATCGCTTTGCCGTCAACCACCTCTATATAGAGTGTCAAATAACGCGAATATTGATATACTCTACCTTCAATATAGGGCACTAGATGAACTCCTACAAGCCACACTGATGTAA
Source organism: uncultured Lachnospiraceae bacterium (assembly GCA_910583965.1). Lineage (GTDB taxonomy): Bacteria > Bacillota > Clostridia > Lachnospirales > Lachnospiraceae > COE1. The sequence continues at coordinate 6,218 of CAJUAE010000094.1, read as the reverse complement.
GAATCACTGCACCATCAAGAAAACCAATCCCAACGGCAAGCCCAATACAAGCGCAAGTCCAGATACTCGCTGCAGAAGTTAAACCTTTAATCTGATGTCCTGACACCAATATTGAGCCTGCTCCCAGAAAGCCAACACCACTGATAACCTGTGCTGCAATTCTCGAAATATCAAACCGTTCTGGATAGAGCACCTCCAAATACTGCTCCATCAACATAACCATTGTCGCGCCAAGACAGACTGTAATTGTGGTTCGTGCACCGCCACCCCGCCGCTTTGCTCCTCTGTCAATACCAATGACAATACCAACAATAAGAGACAAAACAATTCTTATTACTATATTACGCCACGTCCATTCAGAAAAGATTGTTGTAAACACAACTGCTGCCTCCTTTCTCACAACCATCGCAAATAAACTATTTGACAATCTCGTCAGAATCCAGCAGTATTGTAAACGGACCATCATTTAACAACGAAACCTTCATCTCTGCGCCAAAAGAGCCATGCGCCACAGAAAATCCTTCTTTTCCAATCTCACTGATAATATATTCATACAGCGCATTTGCCAAGTCCGGCTTGCCTGCCAGTGTAAAAGAAGGTCTATTTCCCTTCCTACAATCTGCATACAATGTAAATTGTGAGACAATTAAAAATTCACCGTCCACATCGCGAATAGACAAATTTGTCTTTCCATCTGCATCCTCAAAAATACGCAACTTTATCAACTTATCAATCATTTTATCTGCAATCTGCCTGTCATCACTATCAGATACACCTACAAACACCAACAGTCCATGACCAATCTGCCCAATCACTTTTCCTTCTACAGAAACATCCGCTGCACACACCCGTTGAATTACAAAACGCATAAATTTCCTCCATATTTTATCGTTACCACAAAAGAGATTTTAAAAACTATTTTTATTTCCCAATTTATCTAACAGTATACCAAAAATCATAATACTTGTGAAGAACAAAAGTTTCTATTTATACAAGATATGTAGCTTGAACTGTTATTACAAGTCACACCCACACCAGAGTTCGTATTCCTTCAAGATGAGTTGATGTAAATTACAACAATTCGATACACACAAAATGCCACCAAGCCGGCATTTAGGCACTGGTTTTGTACCATATAATAAATGCATGGTGCGGATATAAAAAGAAGCAAACTGTTACTGTATTTTAGCAAAAATTACGCAAAAAGGTTGACACAAATAACACGATTGCCATATACTGCAATTAGTTTCCTAAAATAATTACCATTTCGCATTGCAATCACAAAACTATGTGAGATTTTAGAGAGGCAGTTGATAAAAATGAATGAACAAAATATAGTATTTAAACATTCCAATATTTGCAATAGAAACTGCTCTACCCAGATTGCAAATAAAAAACAAGCGCTGAAAAAAAGAATTAAGATAATTCCAAATTCGTCTATTACAAAATTATATTATATTTATATATTGCTAATTCTCTGTGTCAGTCTTATAGGTTGTACCTTCAACGACACAGAAACACAAGAAACCACATTAAGCACAGAACTATTGGAAAACAGTACTAGAGACAAGACAGAAATTGATTTTATAGAAAGTGCATCCACAATAAAAACCACTGACAGCGGAAATTCTTCTAGCAACAAGGGTTCCACTAACAATCAATTAGAATCGCTTCCTGACGCGGATACCAGCCAAGAAAATCTTGCGAAGAATGCAACGCAAGCCGAAGAAGATATAATATATAATAACGTTCCTCTATATTATAACCAGAAGGAAAACCAAGTGTGCATTGAGGTTCAGCCATCGATTATCAGACCATATATTTCCTATTATTATATCCCAACAGGAGAAGTACAGGAACGACTGATCGAACTTGTACACAGTCTGAAACTAGAAGCAAAACCTTTTGATTATCGCTGGCAAGGAATGAAAGAAAGCGGCTGGAAACTATGTTATCAAGATTTAAAACTAACGGCATTTGACGGGGGATATTTATATTGCTGTTGGGAAGATTTTGAGACAAATAGTTCTATGGAATATTTACTTCAAGACTCTACTCTATATAATGAAATACAAAGCATATTGAAGGATACGCTAAATTATGAACCATTTGATATAACCAATATCAAAAATATTGTCTCAGCCAAATTAGAAGTGCAAAATATGTTTACGGATTATAAACTTTGTAGCCAAACGATCACGAACCAAGAAACACTCCAAATACTGGAGGACTTATTCAGCAGCGCAGACTATATCTATGGTGGTGCAGAATGTGGCAACCAAGGCGCCTGTCTAGAACTGATATTGGCTGACGGAAAAACGGTGAAGTTATCGATGGCGATAGATAGTTGTACCAACTGTGGTATCAATGGTGTCTACTATGACTATAGACCCGTCGAAAACCGCAAAAAAGGCGGCTGGTACAGCACTAATTTCTTTCAGTATTTTGACGAACTCCTACCTTTTCTACCATTATAGAAACAAGCCATATAACACGTTTTAACAGAAATCACCTTTATGTTACATTCTTATTCTATCTAAATTAATACAGCATTGTATCAATATCAAGTATTGATACAATGCTGTTAAAAATCCTAATTTTGAAGCAACCTTGTAAGCTCCTCGCATGCTTGTTCATAACTTACAAACACAATTCCTTTCATTCCAAGTTTTCGTGCAGTCCCAATATTTTCCTCTCGGTCATCAATAAACACACACTCGTCGGCACAAAGACTATATTCTTTTAAAAGATGCTCATAGATATCTGCGTTTGGTTTAATCTTCTTCACAAAACCAGAAATTACTTTTCCATCTACTTTGTCAAGAAATGGAAAATTTCCGCACTCCGTATGAAGTGCAAAGACCTCTCGCGGATAATTAGAAAGCAAATACACCTTTAAACCAGCTTCTTTTAATTGTACAATCCAGTCCACTGCATACGCATAGGGCTCTACCAGCTTGTCGCGATGATCCCATACTAGATTAAACTCCTCAAGATGCTCTTTGTTATCCTCGCGAAAATTTTTCAGTATTTCGGCCTCCTCATAAATACCATGGTCAAGTTCTCCCCACCAAGGACTGCGAAATACAGTTCGCTCAAAAATCTTTCGTGTTTCTTGTGCAAGCTGCAACTCATCCATCAGTGCACGCCAACGAAAATCCACTAGCACATTTCCAATATCGAAAACTATATTTTTTATCATAATTCCACACCATTCTTTTGTAGCAGCGCCCGCGCACTCTCCACAGAATCCACGCCTGTCTTGTTCTTAATTGGCGCAAATTCATAGTCGCGTACCACCTCATATGACAGACAATTTTCAAACAAATGAATCATATCAAGTACCAACAACTCAAATTTATAACCATTTGGAGACTCCGGCTTTATTAACATTCCATTTTCATCAAGGTACGGAATCTTTTTCTCTACAACATGGACAGGCATTTTTTTGCTTGAAATTTCTTCCAGTTGATCAACGCGAAACAGATAGTTCAGAATTACGCCAAAATTATAAGAAAGCTCTCCGTTTGCCTCTCTAGAATTAATAATCTCCTCTGTCATTTCATAGTATTCAACAATCGATGGTTTTCCGTCTTCAAGGCAAAGCACACCAATCTTTTCTTCGGGGTCCGCCTTTCTAACCACCTTTGCACCGCTGACACGTCCTGAATCTAATGTCGCACCGACAAACACAGGGTCCGCAATACGCTGTAACACATTGTCCACTGCAAAAATATTTAACCACTCAACGCCGCGCACCTTAACATCATTCAAAACGCCTGTCACTGCCATAGAATAAAACCAGCCACCATTTCCATTAGGCGAAAGGGAGAGTGAGTCTGGCGCTTCCATAAAAAGTTTTCCATTGAAGTCAACAGATGGCGCCATCTCCTGTTTAAAAAACTTAACAAAATCTTTCGGATAGCCAAAATAATCTTTTTCTTCAAAAAATGCAGTTGTCTCATTATGATTTTTATCGCTTGTCATAATATACAATGGCACGAAACAGCCTACCTTGTCTGTGACATCCTGTAAATTTCGAATCAGTCGTTCAAATATATACATTTCTTTTGTAATACCAATATTGTACTTACCCTTTGGTCCGTCGAAACCAAGTCTTGTTCCTTGCCCTCCTGCAAGAAGCACTGCACCGACTTTTCCTGCCTTGATCGCATCCAGTCCAACTTGCTCATATTTCGCTCTATTTTTCTCAATTTCTGGCACTTCAAGAGCAGACAATGGCACAAGTTTTCCCCGCTCCTGCGCAAGCTCCTCATGGCCTGCCATGGCTAAGATTGACCAATCAATTTTCTCAATCTGCGCAATAAGTTTCTCTTTTCCTTTTTCGTCAAGCTTTTTGTAAGCTTCAAAAATATGCTCTTGATTATGCTCTTTTAGTACGTTTTCCAATTCTTTTTCTTTCATAACAAATACTTTCCTAACCTTTCTATCAATTTCTATCAATAGCAACTCCTAATTTATAATTAACCATACTATTTTTTACATGCCTTGTAAACAGTTATTTGTATTTATTTCACTGAAACTTTTTGTACTTTTATGAATCATATTTTTTTACGAAAATAGTTGAACTTATATAGACAAAAATTAAAAAGTTTTGTAAAATGATATTATTAAACCCCATTGTAGCTTTCAAGAAGGAGTCTTTCTATGGATTTTTTTTCAAAAGAGGAGGCTGATGTGATTGGTGAAATTTCCAATATATCAATTGGTTCATCTGCTACCGCAATGAATCTGATGCTTGGACAGCCAATTCTAATTACAACGCCGTATGTTACTCTTGTACACAAAAATGAGATATTAGATGATTATGAAAATTCGTGTATCCTAGTCCGTGTTCAATACACACAGGGATTGTTCGGTACAAATATGTTAGTTCTCAAGGACGATGATGCCAAAATCATTACAGACCTTATGATGGGAAATGGTGGAACAGGAGAATATTCCCAAGGTGATATCTCACCATTACATATCAGTGCTGTCTCAGAAGCCATGAATCAAATGACAGCAAGTTCCGCCACAGCAATGAGTAAGATGTTCAACAAAAAAATTGACATCTCCCCACCTTCTGTACAACAGATTGTGGTTGAGAATTTTGAACTGCCGGATGATATACCAGATGACCTTTTTGTAAAAATTAATTTTAGGTTAAAGATCGGAAAGCTGATTGATAGTACAATTATGCAATTGTACCCTTTTGATCTTGCAAATTCTATTTATAATTTATTCCAGAGGAGGAACTAAAATGGCAAAAAATATATTGATTGTAGATGATGCAGCTTTCATGAGGATGATGATCAAAGATATCTTAACAAAAAATGGATACACTATTGCTGCGGAAGCAGAAAACGGAAAAATAGCCGTTGACAAATACAACGAAACAAAACCAGATCTCGTTCTTATGGATATCACAATGCCTGAGATGGATGGTATTCAAGCATTAAAGACAATCAAAGGAAATGATCCTGGCGCGTCAGTTATTATGTGTTCTGCTATGGGACAACAAGCTATGGTTATCGAGGCAATTCAGTCGGGTGCAAAAGATTTTATTGTCAAACCATTTCAGGCAGAACGTGTGTTAGAAGCAGTCAAAAAAGTAATTGGATAACAAGGATTTAGAATTTTTTCTAAAATGGTATAGCCTACAGCTATACCATTTTTTCAAATTTCTTATTTCGTAATTGTTTTGTGAAACAATGTTTTTATGTGCAGACCCGTGTAGAGGAAATAAGCCGCTAAGGCGGCACACGGGTCGCGCGGCGAGTAGGGGAAATAACCTTCCCTACTCGATTTTCCTTCTAGCACTACATCTAAACAATATATAGCTCTAATTTCTAATCAAATTCGATTGCAAAACTTTTTAAACAAATATTTTCATGCTCTATGAATATACATTCTTGCCATATCAGATTCGCCATCTCCTTGCACCATGCAAAGAAATTTCCAACCATAGCGTTCATAGAAACAAGTATGATCTGTAACAAGATAGAGCGTATCAATTCCTTTCTTTTTCATATCAACACAGACATACTCCAATAAGGCGCCGGCTATGCCATTGCATCGTTTATCTTTCTCCGTATATACTGCACAGACATTTGGAGCAAGATCTTTTCTATTGTGAAAGTCATTTTCTATTACTCCTAAACCGCCAATAATTTTATTATCCTTAATTGCCATATACCATTGCGGAACTGGATTTA
>CAJUAE010000093.1 GCA_910583965.1 uncultured Lachnospiraceae bacterium | reverse complement strand
TTGATTTTCGATTACACAGATTTCGCACTTAAACTTTCTGAATTTAATGTATCTGCAAAATAACGAAAATAAATATCCAAAAGAGATTGGTCAACCCTACTAGCATTATATGCGGCAACAAATCTTTCAGCAATATTCTTTCTTACAAAATGCTTATCAGATATCTCTTTTAAAAGATTAGGCGCACATAACTTAACCCAGCTCACATCAAAAATACTATAATCATAGTTTTCATAATCCATCAGCCATAAAGCAGACTTAATATTTTGTTCTTTCACAATATTGATCAAGCTTTCTGTATCAATGATAAGCCCTCTGAGATATAATTCAACAAGATTAAATATTAATGAATCGTCTTTTTGATCTGGTATTATAAACAGGGAGTCTTTTTCTGATCCACTTTTCAATTTTTGGTTATTATAATGGGAATAAATAACTTGTTCAACATCTTTGTCAGGAACTAATATCTCTGACTTTACCAATAAACAGTAAAAATCCATATCCGCTTTGTCGTTTTTCAACTTCCAATTCTTATATGCCTCACTGATTACATTTTTACACGCATCTCCAACATAAGGAAATACTTCTGCACACAACACTCTGCTTTCATTAGATATTAATTTTGAAATAGTATCCTTATCATCATACGATTGCTCATACTTTTGACTTAGCCATGCACTTTGAAGAACCAGATTGATGTGCATTAATGACTCAGTTTTATTATCACACAAATACACGAGTTCTTTATCTAAGAACGATGTAATATATTTAATATTATCATTCGTTATTAAACCTTGTAGCTCAGCATTCTTTCCAAAGCGGATTAGTACATTCTTGTAATCTCTATAATCATTACCGACTATGCACTCATTAATCCTTTCAAATGTTTTATCCACTACATCACCATTAAGCTTGCAATACCCCAACAACAAAACTGCCTTCCAAAATACATTGTCTCCTAAAAAGATGCTCTTTATTGGCCGCTTTTTATATTTAATAATGACAGTCAATAAGTAATCTAAGGCATCAGCTTCCATTGGTAAGTTTATAGTAATGTTTTGCAGCATTCTTTGTAAATTTTTTAATTCTTCATATCTAAGAGCTATCATCAGATCAAACCTGCTTAACTTGTTCGCATGTACATTTCCACTTCTACTTTTGATGATATAATCAGAGGAATCCATGTCAACTGTCATTACTGATCCAAAGATACTTTGAAAATATATTCTAAAAATTTCTCTATTTTCTACATATTGATCAACTGCCAGTTGATTCAAAGTAATATAACTATAATAGTCCTCCATACTTCTTCTCATAGAAGCAAACGCTGCTGTTCCACCGAAAAATATATAGTTTGCTTTAGCCTGTTCCCTTACTTTTTCAGATGTCAGATATGCATCTTGAAATAATGTGTAAGCTATTTTAAATGTATAAATATCTTTCAAAGCTTTGTTATTACCACCAAAATCGGGCAAACTTCTATATGTTCTGTCTAAATTGATTGCTTTGATTTCTTCGCTTACTATCTTGGCATCCTCAGAGTCAACACCACTAATTACACCATCTCTGTCAATAACCATTTTTCCAATATAAAAACGATTCATTTCAGCTATAAAATATTGAAAATATTCTTGATGTCTATAAAAAATGCTTGCGGCCATTTTAAAACAATTATAAGCAACAAGGTATTCTTTTAACACATAATTGATATACCCTTGCTCCATATATAATTGAGGTCTGCTCTCTGCGAGGTGAGCGTTATTCTTATCAATAATATTTTCTAATACTTGATAATCAAAAGTATTGATCGCCTCAATCCATTCAGGCATATCATAATTTGCTAATTCTATACAATCGCGATGCCAGCCACTTTTATTCTCTAACGGGTTATGTAATTCTATATAATGCACACCACTTTTAGCAAGAATATCTAAAATTGTCTTTATCTTTCTCTTATCATGTTCCTCAGGTTTGAAATTGTCCAACAACTTATTGATACGCTCTTTTTTTTCCATTTCTTCCTCATTTGCTGTCTGATTACTATCTGCTAAGCTAATCATTGTATACTGTTCATACGCAAGATTCCTGATAATTTTACCAGACTCATCAAGACCTTTTCCCATATCAAACTCACTGATATATCCATCATTAACCTTGAGATCAACCTTATAAAAAGCAGCCCTAATATACCGATCACTGACAAAATTCATGTATTTAAACGGTTTTAAATCATCATATAATTCATCTAACTTTGTAAGCTTGTCTTCATGTAACAACCATTTAAGCATATTAAGAAGATTTAATGTTAAATCAGTCTTATTAAATTCTGTCTTCAGCTGAACAGATGCATACAACACATTAATCCCAAAGTTTTTATAATAATCAGCCTCATTAGTATCATATTCTTTACCAGATTCAATTAAATATGCTCTTTGAAAGTCCCCATCAAGGATATCTTTTGCCCATGAAAATATCTGTTTAATATCTGGATCACTAAAAGAATAACCCAAAAACAAAACAACCTTCGTGCCAATAATAGATTTCACATAATTCTCAATCAGTCTAAAATTTCGTGAATATGAGAGATAATCATCTTCTTTCAATACAAAATTGTCACTTTCAAAATCACCGTGTATTTTAATAAGTTCTTTTCCGCCTTTTCTATATGGAAGGTCTGCATCTTTGCTAACCACACAGATAACCTCGCTGTTATCTTCTGCTGCCTTTTCAATCAAATTGTCATAATTCGTTGTAATAATTGTATGGGTATTGAACTCAATAATTTTATCATGAATCTTATGCTTTGAGAGAAAATCTCCGTGCCGAAATACTTTCCTCATTAGCTTTGTATACTCTTTTTTACCTCTGGCATTGAAATAATACTGTGGAATGCGAAGGAAATCAAGTGGCTCATCAGAAATACCTAGATGAGTCGCAATTTCCTTTACTGCTTGCCCCCATGTAGGCATACCAGAACATATGGAGGCTCCAGCCCCAACAAATATAACCAATTGTCCGTCATGTCTTGCCTCATTAATAATTTTTTTAGATTCGGTATAATGATTTAAAATCCCATTGTCGTTTATCACAATTAATTTACTCCTGTATTCTTCATTCTCAATTACATTGTTCTCTAATTAGTACAAATTGTCCTACTAAGCCTTTTTCCTGCGATTTGATTGCACCACCGCACTCTTAAATGCCTTCATCATAGCGGGTGACAACTCCTCACAATCCTCATCAAATACAACAGGACTGTTTTGCGCTTCCTCAATTTCTTTCAACTGTTCTTGTGTAAGCTTTTGCCCATTCTCAATAATAAATGTCTTGGTCATAATAAAGGCTCCTTACCACAAACAATATATCACCAACCTTGCCTATTGCAATATACCGATCTTCATCAACACTGTGCTCAAAGTCAAACATTTCAATATAATACGAATCATCAAAAACATACGCTGCTGTCTCAAAGGAAATCTTATGTTCTTCTTTGTTTATGGTATTATTATCTTCTCATCCCATTCAAATTTCATGTTTATTTTCCTTTTCAACTATTACATACTTTGGGTGTAGACCTATTATGTAATTAATTCCGTTTCTGCATCTATTTTATGTCAATAGTATAACACTGAGCACTAATCTTATCAATTAAATTCTTTTCTATGATCGTGTTCTTGACTTGGAAATTTTGATTGGCTGACTCGCTACAGTTGCCAACTCAGCAGACATCGACAATTAGCGACTTTAGACTCTCATCAATTTTATTCAGAACATATCACAGAAACACACATTTAGCATTATTGATTTAAAAATTCTCCAAGTAAAGTTACACTATTAACTATCTTCTCCCCATCATCTTACAATATACCACCGCCACCACCGTACTAAAAAATGTCGCCACGATCGCAGGCGCGATCACCGCTGCCGGATTGGCACTCCCATACTGGCTGCGGTAAGCAATAATATTCACTGGAATCAACTGCAACGACGAGATATTCATCACAAGAAACGTACACATCTCATTACTGGCCGTCCTTGCCCTAAAATTTTGCACATCACCTAGAGAGCCCATTGTTTCCACAAATTCACTGTTCACGCGTGCTCTTTCTAGCTCCTCCAAATCGCTCATTGCCCGAAGTCCAGCCGGTGTTGCAGCCCAGCCAAGTCCCAATATATTTGCTACAAAATTTGCAGATAAAGAATCCCATGCCCTGTGCCCTTTTGGTATTTTGGGAAATAGGAAACGCATCAATGGTGAGATTAATTTCGTAAGTCCTGCAATAACGCCTGATTCCTCGGCTACTTCCATCAGTCCTGTCCAAAATGCAACAATCCCAAGCATAGAAATGCCAAGTGTAATAGCTTCCTTGGAGGATTGCAGCACAGCATCTGTCACTGCTTGCATATTTCCTGTCGCCACACCAAAAATAATCCCTATGATTAACATACCACCCCAGATATAATTCATCATAGTTTATTTCACCAACTTATCTAATATTGTTTTATTTTATGTATTTGCTAAAAAAGATATGCAATATGGTATTTGTAAGTTTCATTTTGACTTGTTGTACAATAGTTTAGAGAATTTATTGAACTGTTATGTATTCAGCTATTAGAAAATACTTCACAATAAGCTAAATATCTACAATTATCAATTTCCATATGGTTCGTGTGAAATTAAAATTTTACACATCCTGATTCGTACGCCTGCCAAAGCAGGCAGAAGGGAGTTCGCGTGAAATCTTTGATTTGTCTGCCTGCAAAAGTGGGTAGATGAGGGTATTTTGAAATAAGGTTGTGGAAACGAGTTAAACAATGAAAACTAAATAACAAAAACTTTCCCTTGTAATTTACTCATAAGGGCAAAAATAAGGGAAAAAGATATATTTTGAAGTTAGAATATCACAAAGCTTTGAAAATCAAGGAAAGTTAAGAGAATTTTAGACAAAAAATAGAATTGGAATATGTTAATTACAATTTTTCAACAAAATGATTGTTATACCTATTCCAATATTTTTTATATACAAAATTATTATTATCGTCAAAGTTGAGTTGATACATTCTAAATATGACAGAAAAATTCTTCGGCTGCCATTGTTCTTCATAGGAATAACAATATGTCATACCTACCTTTTGCATAACATTGCCACTTCTTGGATTGTTTCTATCATGGGTCGCTGTAATATAAGGCAACCTATCTTTTTTAACTTGTGCTACGACTGCTTTACCTGCTTCTGTAACAATTCCCTTGTGCCAAAATTCCTTACGAAGTCCATAACCAAAATCATGACTTTCTTCCATGCTAACATTGATATAACCAATTGGGAAATTATTTTCTTTCAAACAGATAGCATATGCATAGCCTTGTGGGCAGTCATATTTTGAAACATATCTTTCTTCATAAAATTTTATTGTTTCTTCAAGGCTTTTCAAGGGATACCAAGGCAAAAACTTATTGGTTTCCTCATCTTTCAAAATTAAGAAAAGAGCTTCCATATCTCTTTTTGTAAATCTTCTTAAAATCAGGCGTTCTGTTTCTAATGTGGGTATTCATGTTAGTCTCTTATGCCTCCTTTGGCGGCTCAAATCAAGCGTGAAACTTAGTACTTCTGTGCAAAACAGCCTTTGTTGTGAGTGGAAACTGCCATAGGCAGTTAGAAGTACTTTTCACACGAACTTCCATTTGCCCGCTTTTGCAAACATACAAATCAGGAGGTGTGAAATTTTAATTTCACACGAACTCCCATTTGCCCGCTTTTGCAAACATACAAATCAGGAGGTGTGAAATCTTTGATTTCACACTATCTTACTTTCATTAATTTTGTATTATTAACAGGATAGCACAACCACATTTATATTTCTATTATATTTCTTCTTAATTTAAATTTTTCTTATTACTATAAACCAGTAATTGACTTATTGGGAAAATATAGATATAATAAGCCATAAGTAGAATAAGTGAAGGATTACGTTTGGTATCTGAGCAGACGTAGAGAGTAAACATAGTATCAAAAATGATTTTATGGGGGAAAGTGTATGTTTAAAAAATCTAATAATGAAAAGAGCAGCAGTCTCAGCCAAAAAATTATTTCAAAAATGGCAGTCATTATAGCTGTTATTTTTTTGCTTACAATTCTAATGTCAGCCTTGCTATCTGCTAAGTCGCTGATACGAGTGAATCGAGAGAAGTTATCTGCAGTTGCTCATGAAAATGCTTTTTTGCTAGTAAATGATATTGAGGAGGCGTATGGAAAAGTAATAGGTTTTTCAGGCGCGCTTAGAAACATTTCCACGCTCGACCCAAAGGAGCAAAGAGGGGCAATCGACATAGCCTTAGTGGGACTTTTGGAGGGTGGTGATGGCTTTCCAACAGCGTTTGCTTATTTTGAGCAAAATGCCATTGCGGATGAAAATGGTGTGCCATACAGTGTCCATAAAAAGGACATGGCGTTTGAATCTGTTGTTTACCCTAATGAGGAGAAGACAGGATATGTCTTTGAGAAACATGAAGATGCTTTCGACAATTATGATAAAGACTATTGGAAGCAGATTAAACAAAGTGGAGAGCCATATATTATGGACCCATATGTGTATGAGCTGATGGGAAAAAACATTATGATGATTAGTATCATCGCGCCACTCTGGGATGATCAAGGAGCATTTCTTGGCGTATCTGGTGTGGATGTAGCACTTGATAATATGCAAGAACAACTGCTGGTTAGTACAGATTATAAGTCAGCTCATTTGGTGGCACTTGCAGCAGATGGGACTATTTTGGTAGATTCGGCTGATGACACAACAGTAGGAAAGACTGCCTCTGAAGTGGGATACAATACCATGGAGAAAGATGCGCAGAAGCTTTATGAAATGCCAGAAGGAGAGTTGAGAAGCAACCGTACTCTGATCAAAGGGAGAACAAATTTTGGCACAGGAAAAGGCGGAGTGTGTGTGACAGTACCATTAACGGTAAATAATAAGACACAGTGGACATTACATATGACAGTTAACAGTATGGAGTTTTATGGACCGATTATTGAGGGTGCTGGAAAATTGACTTTCCTGGTAGTGTTATTTGGAATTATATTGATAAAATCAATGAATCGCATTATTAAGCGCTCACTTGATCCAATACAGTTGATTACAGAGGGTGCAGCCAAGTTGGAAGCAGGCGATTTAAACATTCATATTGATATTCAGTCTGAGGATGAACTGGGACGATTGTCGCAGGCATTTAATCATATTAGTACAATTATTAGTAATTATGTGAAAGATATTTCGGAACAGCTTTCACAGATGGCAGACAATAATATGGATATTAATATAACACAGGATTACATAGGTGATTTTATTCCCATACAAATATCAATTGAGAAAATATCACAATCTTTAAATGAAACATTGCATGAAATTGTTCTCTCAGCAGATGAAGTCTCTGCAAGCTCAGAAAATGTATCTTCTGGTGCACAGACCTTATCAGATGGTGCTACGGAGCAGGCATCAGCGATTAATCAACTGGCAGCGTCTATTGAAGATTTGTCACAGGATGTCTCTGAAAATGCTAAGGATGCGCAGACAGCAAATAATTTTGTGTTCGAGGTAAATCGGCATATTGGTGAGAGCAACAAAGAGATGGAACATTTAATTCATGCAATGACAGAGATTAGTCATTCCTCAAGTGAGATTGAGAAGATTGTCAAGACAATTGAGGATATTGCAGCCCAGACAAATCTGCTCTCTCTAAATGCATCTATCGAGGCATCAAGAGCAGGAATGGCAGGAAAGGGATTTGCTGTAGTTGCGAATGAAATTCGTGAATTGGCGGCCAAGAGTGCACAGGCAGTTAATCAGACTGCAAATTTGATTGCAAGTTCTCAAAGAGCAGTTGAGAATGGTATGGGAATTGCGGACAACACTGCAAAGTCTCTTATGACAGTGGTAAAAGGTTCTGAGGAAATCTTAAGCTCAATGGAGAAAATCAGCAATGCTTCTCAGAATCAAAAGGGTGTGTTAGAACAGATCACAACCAATGTGGATTTGATTAGCAGTGTAGTTCAGTCAAATTCTTGTTTTGCACAAAATAGTGCTGAGACAAGTGCGGAGCTATCAGACCAGTCCAAACGTCTGCATGAACTGGTGAATCGCTTCCATTTAAAAAATATATAATTTATTTGTTTCGATTAAATTTTAACAATAGTCCTGCGGTGGCAAATATGACGGCAAGAATTAGTATAATCGTCAGTACAACCACCGCAGTATTTTGCTTTGGCACAATGCGTTTGGCAGTGGATGTGTTTTCTGATTCAATATCATTGTCTTTTTGCATTGTGTTTTTTTGTGGAGAGCCCGAAGGATAAAGTGTATTAAAATCATCTGTGGGCTGGTCAATACAAATCCAGACATCTCTAAATCCAAAATAATAATTGATATTTCCCCAACATCTGTTTTCCTCATCAAGATATACACTATTATAAGATGGCATAAAATCCTCCACCTTGATTATGTTAAATTCTTCCGATCCTGGATATTTCCATAGATAGATCTCTTTATTTTTATATTGATTTTTCAGTTCCCCACTTTGGCTAACAATTTTGTCAGCGTAATCCTCATGAAACGAAATACTATCATAAACCACTTCCATATAATCCATTGGTAGCCAACCTATTTTGTCAGAGTCTTCATAAATTCCCCAGAGAATACCATTTGCATCAGAATATGTATAGGAAATATAAATTTTAATACCATTGTCCAGTCGTGTTATAACTTGTGGTGATTCAGGGTTTTTGTAAACGATAACAACACCGTCAGGCCCATTAGTAGTGAACATACGATTGACATAAGTACAATCTAAGGCGTGCTGATTGTAAAAGTAATCATCAGGTTCCCAGATAACATCTGCATGTACAGGAAGAACAAACAACATACAGCAAAACAGTATACTAAGTACAGAAAAACATTTTTTCATTTTAATACCTCCAAATAGCAGTAAAAGACTTTTAAAATTATATTTGTTCCTCTAAGAAGTTGCAATAATATAATAAATTATAAGCAAATATTCTGTTATACTGCAACTGCATAGATAGAAATAATAAATGCTCTAAAGAATAAACAAACCAACAATCCATGAACTTATATTTGTAATGATAGATAGTTGTGTTGGGTGTGTGAGTTTCCAATCTTTTTTCTTAGAGAAAGTATAATAAATCAGGGCTTCTGTAGTGATCACAATAAACTCTATCCCCAGTTGAAACCAAAAATCCGCTATGCTTGGTAAATAAAGGCGACCTAGCCAGTGCAGTAACACAGCAGGCGGATTTGTAAGAATATTGACCAACAATATCAATACTAGAACTTTGCGGGAACGAATTCCAAGGAAAAGTGCCGCTGCCAATTCTATAATAAGTGTGAGTATTAGAGCAATACTAAACATTTTAAAAAGCCAAAGTGTCAATAGATACCTCCAAATTAAAGTGCAAGGTCAGCGATCCATTCCGCCTCCTTTACATCTATTTTCCATCCTAGGATAACTTTCATATAATAAACATTTACTACCATAGCATTTAGCCAAAAGATTCAAGGAAGTTGTACAGGGGATTTCAATCACAACCTTTGCCATTAGATACAGTATAGATAACAGCAAGAACAAAATCAATACCTGACTGTTCCCATAGTTTTATTTATGATGGTGTTAAGATGTAAGCGTAAGGGTTTCGTTACAATTGATGCTGGCGCTACACCATACAGCAAGTACATAGTAAAAAGTAACCAAAATTACAAAAATACTGATATACACGTATACAAGTTATTGACAGATGCAGAAGACTTGTTATATAGTAGGAAAGGAACTGTTGAGAAACAGTTAAAGAACGTGACCGCAATCCCAGAGTTTTGAAATGGATTAAGGTGCACAAAGACAAGAAATACAAGAGAGTACGAATTTGATATGCGTGATTGCGTATGGATGATGGAGGGTATGAAAAATGAAAGCATACAAGGATTTGAGCAAGGAAGAATTACGTGCACTTCAGACGGAGCTTCAGGCACAGTATGAAAAGCTAAAAGAGTCAAATATCAAGCTTGATATGTCACGTGGTAAGCCCGCAGCAGATCAATTAGATTTGTCTGTTGAGATGCTTGATGTGCTGAACAGCAAGTCCGTGTTTAAGGGTGAGGACAAAGTAGATCTTAGAAATTATGGAGCATTTGATGGTATTAAAGAGGCAAAAGAGCTTTTTGCAGAGTTAATGGAGTGTCCTGTAGACCATGTGATGGTGTTTGGAAATTCTAGCTTAAACATTATGTATGATTTGGTTTCAAGGGCAATGGTACATGGCATCGGTGGCAATACACCGTGGTGCAAGCAAGAGAACGTAAAATTTTTGTGTCCAGTACCTGGATATGACAGACACTTTGCCATTACAGAAAGCTTTGGCATTGAGATGACTAACATTCCAATGGATGAGAATGGACCAGATATGGATCTTGTTGAAAAGTATGTCAATAATGACCCTGCTGTCAAGGGAATCTGGAATGTTCCCAAATATACAAATCCTGCAGGCGTTGTGTACTCCGACGAGGTGGTTAGAAGATTTGCAAATTTAAAACCTGCAGCACCTGATTTTAGAATCTATTGGGATAATGCATATGCGTTTCATCATATTTATGTGGATAATAAAATAGAAATGCTTAATATTGTGACAGAATGTGAGAAGGCAGGGAATCCAGATTTATATTATGAGGTATGTTCGACTTCTAAGGTTACATTTCCAGGAGCAGGTGTAGCAGCGCTAATCACATCTCCTGCTAATCTTGCGGAGGTAAAAAAGACAGTGACATTACAGACAATCGGTTTTGATAAGATAAATCAGATGCGCCATGTAATGTATTTTAAAAATGCAGCGGGGATACATGCGCATATGGAAAAACATGCAGCGCTATTAAAACCTAAGTTTGAGGCTGTTTTGGATTGTCTTGAGAAAGAGCTTGGCGGACTTGAGATTGCAAGTTGGATTAAGCCACTTGGCGGATATTTTATTGCGTTTGATACGCTGGAAGGTTGTGCAAAGCGCGTAGTTGCTCTGTGCAAAGAAGCGGGTGTGGTTATGACACCGGCCGGTTCAACTTTCCCCTATATGAACGATCCTGCTGATACAAGTATCCGCATTGCGCCGACACTTCCAACACCAGAAGAACTCAAACAAGCATGTGCTGTGTTTGTGCTCTGTGTAAAGATGGCTTCTGTTGAGAAATATTTAGCTGCATAAGATATTAATTGTTTGGGTATGTGAAAATAATTATATGCATAATAACAAAAAATAACGATTTCCTTACAAATGAGGAGATCGTTATTTTTATGTACAGAAATATATTTTTAATAGAATTAATTAAGTCTTCTTTTTAGCAGATATTTTTCTGCAAAATCTTTTCTTATCGCATGTTTCATAAGCAAATGGTTAATTTTATCTTGAATTTGGTGTTCTGGTTCAAATTTACTGTTAACAAATTCTTTATTAATAATTGCTGTTGATATTTTTTGTATTTGTCCAGCCTGTTTCATATCAAACACATTGGAAAAACCAAGTGTATAACAAAAAGATAGAATTGTAACTAGTGTGGTTGTGAGTGTGCGCCCAACCAAATCATCTTTGTGGGGAGATGTATTTAAGCGTGCAGTAGGTAAAAATTCTACGCTGATAATCTTCCAATCTGTTTCTGTTCGCAGACAGTAAGCAATTCGACATGTGTCATAAATCAAATAAATAGTCACCTCATTATTGTTGATATAAATATAGTAGTTATTGGCATTGTATAAGATTGTGTTAACAGCACCATCTAGGAGATATATTTTCTTAAAATTAGCGACTTGTGGATTTGTGGCTTCATCACATTTAATAACCAATTTGTCATGGCGTTTTTTCTTGCGCAGTTTCTCTAATTCCGAAATCAGATAAAATCCTTCTTTTCGTTCATACTCGTAAATCATGAAACAGACCCTGCCTTCCTTTGGTGTGGGAGTGTATTTCTTACCAGAACAATTATATTATTATAAAGTATTGTCTTGTGTTTTGCAACAAGTACATAATTGTAATACAAGGTTTAAAGAAAATGTTGATATTATTGACCTAAAGAAAGGTATGGGCGAGAGCCATACCTCGGACTTTATTTTAGGATTAGGATATACAAAATCAGCAATCACACAAGCAGAACACATTTACCTGTTATCAGAGCGCGGCTATAGCAAATTGATTAAGATAATGGATACTGATTTAGCCTGGGAAATCCACGATAATATCATGGACGAATATTTTCAGCTAAGAGAGAAAAAGCAAACAGGAATGATTCTTCCCAAAGATTTTCCGTCTGCCTTGAGAGCATATGCAGATGAGGTTGAGCGTAGGCAGATTGCAGAACAGGAGAAAGAAAGATTGCAACAGAACTCGACTACAGCAAAGAATGGTTGTCAATAAAACGCGTTGCGGCAATGAATGGAGTGGAATGGAAAATATTTGACTGGCGCAAATTAAAAACAGTCGGCTTGGAAATGGGATATAGCGTCAAAAAGATATTCGACGCCAATTATGGCGAAGTAAACACATATCACAAAGATGTTTGGGAGACTTGCTATCCTGAATATGAAATTTAAAATGAGTATTGTAAAGGGCGTCTACGGAGCGTAGGTGTCTTTTCTTTTACTTCAAAGAGGTGAGAACGTGGCAGAGATAGATTCACTTGAAATAAAAAAGCGGTCATTTTTGACTAGTTATTAGTATAAATATTAGGGTTGTTTCATGAAGAAAAAGAAATAAACGGAAGAACATAGGATTTATCAA
>CAJUAE010000092.1 GCA_910583965.1 uncultured Lachnospiraceae bacterium | reverse complement strand
TGAGTATATTAAGGGTGAATTTGAGGATTATCCATTGTGGGTTCGTAGTATTTACTGTCCACCTGCGGTTTTGTTTGGGAATAAATGGAGTTTTTGGCAGTATATGGACACTGCTATGTTAGAGGGATATATGGGCGATCAAAAGTATATTGATGTCAATGTTTTTAATGGAACCCACGAAGACCTTGAGCAACTGATAATACAAAAAACGGAATGTATGAATGTCGACAATGATGTCGACTGATAATTTATCCTATAAATACAGGTTCCGTATATGCGTGATTACAATCTATAAATGAAAAGGTAAGAATTACAAGAAGCAGCAAAGAATTGGCTGCTTTTTTCTTTTTCGCGTGGTATCACTTAAAAATTTTAATGACATCATAATACGAAAACAGTTACTAGAATAGATTGTGCGATATTCAAAACTGGAAAATTGTGTTATACTTTAAAAAGATTGAGAAAGTTCCGACAACAATAGGATATGAAAGAATTGTAAGCGAAAGAGATTTCAAGAGTATATTGGAAAGGAAAGGAGAAAAGTCATGGAGATTATATCGACAACAGTGATGGCAAAGGATGAAAGGATGGTAACTTTGACAGTTGCGCTGTCAGAGGGCGAACAGGTTCAAAAAGGTGATGAATTAGAGCTGGCACAGATGAATGGAAGTAATATAACGCGCAAGGTATTGTGTGTCAATCAGTGGTGTTACAAGGATATTGAAGATATGTGCACATGTACAGACTGTACACAAAAAGATGGAAATTTACCTGTTATGGGACCTTGCCATGTAAAATTAAGATTTTATGATGTAGATACACATGCACTGGATTCTGAAGAAAATAGAAGTACACAGGAATTTATAAGAATGTTTCAGGAACACATTTGTATTACTCCTTATCAAGAGCTTCAGATGGGTTCACAAAGTATTTATGATAATTTACAAAAAGGATATGCAGTGTCAGAGCGTGTAATTTTGTATTTGCAGACAAAGCGTCTTTTTACAATGGCACTTGGCATTTATGCACATCCTTTTAAAAAGGATGTGGATTTATTGGGACCATATATGTATACAGACGGGAAATATTATTGGGATCGAGATACTTGGAAATATGTAGTGAAATATGGTTTGAAGCTTCCAGAAGATTTTATAACACATGTTATGTCAGAAGAAGGAGAAGCATTTTTGCAGTCGGCAATAGGTACAGATTCTTGGCAGGAACAATTGCAAGAACTAAAACAACAGAAAAACACTCTTTGTCTACTGCCAGATGATGCTGGTGATATTTCCTTTGATGCGTTTTAAGGTTTCAAAGAACAGGGTTTGACAGAATGTGACTGACATGTTACGGTATAGGAAATGAATTTTGGCAGATGACAGCGATATGGAGGTAATTATGGAGTATAATAAAAAGGAAGGCATCGGTAAAAAGTTTGTGGAAGGAATTTTACTTAGCTTTGAGATTATGGGACTTTTTATGCTGTTGCAGCTTCTAATCAGTTTCGTGGGTGTTATGGCGGCGACCGTAGCAGGTATTATTCTGAGTGAAGGGGATATGGTGCAGACACAGCACATTGTGATGGATATTGTGATGGACAGCAACTTTATGACAATGTTAACAGTTGTGGCGACATTTGTATCTCTGATTTTTTCGTTGTCAGCATACTGGATTATTTGGGGGAGAAAAAGAACTGCGGAGGATAGGCAGTTTTTTCGGAAGAAGGTATTGCGGATGCGAACCTTTTCTATGATTGTAATAGGAAGCTGTGGTCTGTATTATCTGTCAATTTTAATCGTAGGACTGATTATGATTTTCAATCCAGAAGTAATGGAAAATTATAATGAAATGATGGAGTTCGCACTTGGCGGCAGTGAGGTTTTAGCAATATTTGCGGCAGTGATATTAGCGCCAATCAATGAAGAATGCATTATGAGAGGTCTCATACTAAAAAATTTGCAAAAATATTTTTCGGAGCCCGTTGTAATAATATTACAGGCAATTATGTTTGGAATTTTTCATGCAAACTGGGTGCAAGGAATTTATGCGATTCCAATTGGTGCAGCACTTGGATATGTAGCAGTGAAATGCAAATCCGTGCTTCCTTGTATTTTTATGCATTTATTCTACAACTCTCTTTCGTTTGTGGTGGGAATGCTTCCAGAATTTTGTCAGACAGGCGTGTTTGCAATTGGAACAATTGTGGTAAGTGCAGTGGTAGTATTGTATCTTGGAAAAGCGGGGAAAACAGAGAATGACAGTTAGGGAGGAATAGCTATGGCAAATATAAAAGCAGACAAGCGGACTAGTTTATTTGAGACTGTGCCAATACCAAAAGCGGTTGTAGCGTTGTGTGTTCCTACGATTATCAGCTCGCTGGTAATGGTACTTTATAATTTGGCGGATACGTATTTTGTCGGTATCTTGAATGATCCAGTACAAAATGCGGCAGTGACACTTGCCGGACCAGTATTGCTCGCGTTCAATGCAGTCAACAATCTGTTTGGAGTAGGCAGTTCTAGCATGATGAGTCGAGCGCTTGGGCGCAAAGATTTTGATACTGTGCATAGAAGTTCTGCATTTGGATTCTACTGCGCACTGGTGTGCGGTATTGTATTTTCTTTGTTGTGCACAATTGGAAAGACTCCTCTTTTGGCGCTTTTGGGAGCG
This sequence comes from uncultured Lachnospiraceae bacterium, assembly GCA_910583965.1. Classification (GTDB taxonomy): domain Bacteria; phylum Bacillota; class Clostridia; order Lachnospirales; family Lachnospiraceae; genus COE1. The sequence goes on along the minus strand of CAJUAE010000092.1, from coordinate 10,213 downwards.
GATACAGTAACAGTGCAGGCGACATCAGCATATATGCGTTGGACAGTAACTTTTGGTGCGGTTCCAGCAATTTTAAATGTCGTTCTGGCATATATGGTGCGCGCTGAGGGTTCTGCTTTACATGCAAGTATTGGAACGATGAGTGGATGTCTTTTAAATATTGTGTTAGACCCGATTTTTATTCTTCCGTGGGGATTTAATATGGGAGCGGCAGGGGCTGGTCTTGCAACGTTTATCTCAAATTGTGTGGCATGTAGTTACTTTTTTGTACTGATTTATATCAAGAGAGAAACTACTTGCGTTTGTATTCGACCAGATAAGTTTTGCTTGCGCCAGGCGATTGTACTTGGTGTGTGTGGTGTAGGGATTCCAGCTTCTATACAGAATTTGTTGAATGTAACAGGAATGACAATCCTAAACAATTTCACTTCAGTGTTTGGCGCAGATGCAGTGGCAGCAATTGGAATTACACAAAAGATTTATATGGTGCCAATGTATATCAGCATGGGAATTTCACAGGGAATTATGCCACTTGTAAGCTATAATTATGCCAGTGGCAATCAGAAGCGCATGAAGGCAGCGATTGTGTTTGCAGGAGAAATCAGTATAGGATTTATTACAACAGCGGCAGTATTTTTTTATTTTGGCGCAGAAGGTGTTGTACAGTTTTTTATGGACAACCCATCTATTATTGCATACGGAATCCGGTTTATGCGAGGCTTCTGTCTTGGATTACCGTTTCTGTGCATGGACTTTCTTGCGGTCGGTGTTTTTCAGGCCCTTGGGTATGGCAAAAATGCGCTTGTCTTTGCCATTATGAGAAAGATTGTGCTTGAGATTCCAGCACTGTATTTGTTGAATTATCTGTTTCCGCTTTATGGATTGGCGTATGCACAGTTTGTTGCAGAGTTCGTGCTTGCGATTGCGGCTGTGGTGCAATTGTTACTTATTTTTCGTAAATTGGGAAAGAAACAGGTATATATTGAAGATGTTTAACAGGCAGAGAGCGCAGATGATGCGCTTAGAAAATGATTTTGTCATGTCAGGAAGGGAAAGACAATATGTTTGAATTAGGAAAAGTACAATCGCTGATAATTGTAAAGGAATTGGATTTTGGAGTGTATCTGGGAAAAGAACTGAATGCATCGATAGATGACAGGGTTTTGCTTCCTAAGAAACAGGTACCACAGGGAAGCAAGATTGGAGATAAGATAGAAGTATTTCTCTACAAAGATTCTAAAGATAGGATGATTGCGACGACAAATAGGCCACAATTGTGTGTGGGAGAGGTCGGGAAACTAAAAGTTTCGCAAGTGACAAACATTGGCGCATTTCTTAACTGGGGATTAGAGAAAGACGTTTTGTTGCCTTACAAAGAGCAGACTTACAAGGTGAAAGAAGGAGACGAAATTCTAGTTGCAATCTATGTTGATAAGAGTAGCCGTCTTGCAGCGACAATGAAAATATACCATTATTTGCAATGCGATAGCAATTATAAAAAGGACGATATTGTGAGAGGAACAGTCTATGAGATTCGACAAGAATTTGGGGCTTTTGTCGCGGTTGATGACCAATTTACAGCACTGATTCCCCGCAATGAATTATACGGAGAAATTAAAGTAGGCGATATTGTGACAGCGCGTGTAGCAGCAGTAAAAGAAGATGGAAAGCTTGATTTGAGTGTGCGGGAGAAAGCGTATCTCCAGATTAGCAAGGATGCGGAAACAATTATGAAGCTGATAGAAAATTACGATGGTAAATTGCCGTTTACGGATAAGGCTGATCCAGAACGCATTCGGCAGGAGACAGGAATGAGCAAAAATGAGTTTAAGCGAGCAGTGGGAAATTTGTTAAAAGGTGGAAAAATTATAATTACATCTAATGCAATTTGTGCGAAGTAGCAAAACAAGAAACAGCCCTGAAAGGCTGTTTCTAGCAGAGTGTATTCCGTTACACACTAATGTCAATGTTGGCGCCAATTTCGGGATTGACAGAAAGTTCCATCGCGGAAGCATCGAGCATTTCTGTCATGGAAGCTGTAATGACTTCTGCTTGTTCCATTGATTTTGCCAGCATAGCAGTACCGACATCGTTCAGTAGATTTGATTGCGCCATACGCATTGAAAGTCCTGGGATATCCATAAGCAACCCTCCATTCCTGCTTATCCAGTATGGTATTGCGGTATGCAATACTACGTTATGTATTTCGGTAGAAAAACCGGAAAGCTTAAGATGCAAAAGTACCTTTTTCGATAATGGAAATTCTTTTGTGTATCTTGCATAAGCATGAGAAAAGGATTCTTTTTGAAAAAATATTTCAAGATGCATAAAAAAGTTGTTGCTAGCTATAGATTTATTTGTATAAATATATTAAAATAATAACAGAATGCGATAAAAGGGATACGGCACATCAATTATTTTTTGTGGATAATGTATAAGAAGGAGAGTGGCATATGATTTCAAATCAGATTATGCAAAATACCATCGAAGGAATTAAAGCGATTGCAAGAGTAGAGCTTTTTGTGGCGGATATTGATGGTAAATTGGTGGCTTCCACCAAAACGATAGGAAATAGTTTTGAAAATTCGGTACTTGAATTTGTTAAGTCAGCCGCAGACAGCCAAGAGATCCAAGGGTGCCAGTTCTTTAAAATTTATGATGATCAGCAACTAGAATATATTTTGATTGCCAATGATGCAGGAGAAAATGCCTATATGGTAGGCAAAATGGCTGCATTTCAATTGCAGAATCTGATGGTAGCATACAAAGAGCGATTTGACAAGGATAATTTTATTAAAAATTTGCTTCTGGATAATCTATTGTTGGTAGATATCTATAGCCGCTCCAAAAAGCTTCATATACAGACAGATGTAAAGCGTGCAGTTCTAATTGTGGAATCCCAGAATGGCAAAGATGCAAATATTCTAGAAAAAGTACGAGAGAATTTTGGACAGAATGGCAGAGATTTTGTGACTGCGGTAGACGAGAACAATGTGATTGTCGTCAAGGAGATTGCAGACAATGAGACAAACCGCGACATTGACAAGTATGCAAGGGCGATAGAGGAATTGTTAGTAAAAGATGGCATTAAGGATGTGCACATTTCCTATGGAACCAATGTTAAGGAAATTAAGGAGGTCAGCCGCTCCTACAAGGAGGCGAAGATGGCGCTTGATGTAGGAAAGATTTTTTTTGCTGAGCGGGATATTATTGCATACAGCGAGCTTGGAATTGGACGCCTTATTTATCAATTGCCAATTCCGCTCTGTAAAATGTTTATCAAGGAGATTTTTGGTGGAAAGAGTCCTGATGATTTTGATGATGAGACGCTTACAACAATCAATAAATTTTTTGAAAATTCGTTGAATGTATCTGAGACTTCCCGGCAGCTTTTTATCCATCGGAATACACTTGTCTATCGGTTGGACAAGCTTCAGAAAAGCACTGGACTTGACTTGCGTATCTTTGAGGACGCGATTACATTTAAGATTGCACTGATGGTAGTGCGATATATGAAATATATGGAATCTTTTGAGTATTAAGGGATTGAACTAGAGGAGTGGAGTGAGAGATTGAAAACAACAGGAACTAGAAAACGTTCGGGTTCTGGTATCAGTGATAAAGCGATTGTGATGGAGCATGTAAGCAAGGCATATACAGTGGGGATACCGGCATTAAATGATGTAAATTTGCATATAAATAAAGGAGAATTTGTGTTTATTGTGGGAGATAGTGGCTCAGGGAAATCAACGCTAATTAAACTGTTGCTTCGAGAACTTCTACCTACATCGGGAAAAATTATTGTAAATGGTACAGATGTGGTACGATTAAAGCGGCGTGCAATTCCCAAATTCCGAAGAAGTCTTGGCGTAGTATTTCAAGATTTCCGGCTTTTGAAGGACAGAAATGTCTATGAGAATGTTGCATTTGCACAGCGTATCATACAGATGCCGAACCGAGAGATTAGAAAGAATGTTCCATCAATCCTTTCTACAGTGGGACTTGCAGGTAAGTACAAAGCACGTCCCAAGCAGCTTTCCGGTGGTGAACAACAGAGAGTGGCACTTGCAAGAGCACTTGTCAATAAACCACAGATTTTGCTTGCAGATGAGCCAACAGGAAATTTAGATCCCAAAAATTCGTGGGAGATTATGAGTCTGTTGGAAAAAATAAACAGTAATGGAACTACAGTTCTAGTAGTCACACATAATCGCGAGATTGTAAATGCCATGCAGAAGCGGGTGATCACTATGAAGAAAGGCATCATTGTCAGTGATGAGGAAAAGGGTGGCTACATCGATGAGGATTAATACATTATTCTATTGTATATGGCAGGGAATACGCAATATTTTTAAAAATAAGTGGTTTACACTTGCATCTGTGGCAACGATTTCAGCATGTTTATTTTTATTTGGTCTATTCTATGCAATTTTGACAAATTTTGAGCATATGGTAAAGAACGCAGAGCAGGGCTTATGTGTCAGTGCATTGCTTGAGGGAGGATTGAGTGAAGAACGTGTGGCTGAAATCCGCGGTTTAATTATGCGCAGAACGGAGGTCAGCGATGTACAATATGTGTCTGCGGAGGAGACTTGGGCACAGTTTGTGGAGGTTAATCAGTTGGGAGATGTCAGCTTCTATACAGAAAATCCACTTGAAGACTGTGCACATTTTGATATTTTTTTAAGTGATGTCTCTATGCAGCCAGCGCTGGTAAGCTATCTGGAATCGGTTGAAGGCATTCGGAAAATCAATCAATCACCTTTGACAGCACAGGCACTTACAGGAGTCAATGCCATTATCGGTTATGTGTCACTTGGAATTATCATTATTTTGTTTTTGGTATCCATCTTCTTAATTAGTAATACAGTATCGATTGGTATTTCGGTCAGGAAGGAAGAAATTCAGATTATGAAGTACATTGGCGCGACAGATTTTTTTACCAGAGCGCCGTTTGTGATTGAAGGTATGGTGATTGGCGTGATTGGTTCCTTTTTGCCACTGATTGCAGTGTACTTTATCTATAATGAAGCGATGATGTATGTGGCAAAGCGCTTTCCATCTCTGTCACAGCTTTTTGCATTTTTGCCGGTGGAGACAGTGTTTACCAATCTTGTACCAGTATGTATTGCGTTAGGTGTTGGGATTGGTTTTATCGGAAGCTTTACTACTGTAAGAAAGCATTTGAGTGTGTAGGAATTTAGAAAGGGCATTTTTCATGCAGAAACTACATTATGCAATTCCTATATTAATGCAGGAGGATACATGACCAATCATATTATGAAAAGAACAGCAGTTTTTATGGCGGTGACAATCCTTGTGACTACCATATTTATGAATATTCAATCCTTTGTTAGTCAAGCAGACAATATATCGGATTTAAAAAAGAATATTGAACAAAAGCAACAGGAGATCAAGAGCACGCAAAGTGAGAAAAAGCAACTTCAATCAGGAATGACAGATGTTCAATCAATGATTAATGAGCTGGAACAGTCTAAGAAAAATCTTGCGGCTTATGTGACACAACTTGATAATAATCTTGCGGATATACAATCCAAAATTGCTGAGATTAAAGAGATGATTACGCAAAAAGAGGCGGAAATCATACAGACAAAGACGGAGCTTGACGAAGCGATTGTCAGAGAAGAAACACAATACCAGAATATGAAGGTACGCATTAAGAATATGTATGAACGCGGAGATAATTTTTATTTTGAAGCGATTTTGAATGCACGTTCTTTTGGGGATATGCTTAACCGCGTGGATTATGTGGAGAAAATAACAGAATCTGATAAGCGAATGTTTGAGGAGTTTCGCACTACAAGAGAATATGTAGAAGTATGCAAGGCGCAACTTGAATCCGAGCAGGAGCTTTTGGAAGAAGCAAAAAAGAATGTGGAGTCAGAGGAAGCATCTTTGACCAGCCTGATTGCACAAAAGCAGGCAGATATTAAAGCATACGAGGACGATATCAATAATCGGGAACAGATGTTGAGAGAGTATGAGGCAGAAATTGCAGCGCGGGATGCAGAACTTAAAGAGCTTGAGGAGATTACCAAGGCATTACAGAAACAGTTGGAGCAGGAAAACAAAAAAAAGACTTATGATGGCGGTATGTTTGCATGGCCAGCGCCGTCTTATACACGCATTTCAGATGAGTATGGTACACGCATGCATCCAACGTTAAAAGTAGAAAAGTTTCATAATGGATTAGACTTAGCCGCACCGGGTGGTTCCCCAATTCTTGCCGCATATGATGGCACTGTTGTGGCGTCTGCATACAGTAGTAGTATGGGAAATTATATTATGTTATATCATGGTGATGATTTGTATACAATCTATATGCATGCCTCAGCATTATATGTCTCAAGCGGAACAGAAGTCAAAAAGGGACAGAAGATTGCTGCGGTTGGTACAACGGGAAGATCAACAGGAAATCATTTGCACTTTGGTGTGCGGTTAAACGGAAATTATGTAAATCCGTGGAAGTATCTGAAATAAGGAACTTAGAAATAGAAAGGCATTAGAATGCAAAATCAATATTCAAATGGCAGTAATGGGACAGATAATCAGGGAAATTATTCTATGAATAATCATATGATAAATAGTCCTACCAATAAAGACATAAGGCATCAAAAGAATACAAAATATTATATTCTTGGAATTGTAACCGGCATATTAGCTGCCTTTGCTATTACACTTGGCGTAATAGGAGCGGTCCGAATTTACAAAGCAGTTCTGCCAGGGAGTCGGGGAAATGCTGCGGGTAGGACTGAGAGTATTACCAATAGAAGTGTAGAGAGAAAGCTTGGCGTTTTAGAGGACACAATTAAGAAATATTTCTGGAAAGATGTAGAGGAGGACGCCCTAGAAGACGGACTCTATAAAGGGCTGCTTAATTCATTGGAGGACCCATATAGTGTCTATTATACCAATGAAGAATTAATTGCATTACAACAGCAGACGGAAGGGATATACTATGGTATTGGTGCCTATATTCAGGATGGAGAGGCTGGATATGTACAGATTAGTGGTGTGATTAAGAATACGCCAGCGGAAACAAGCGGTTTGATGCAGGGAGATTATATCTATAAAGTGAACGATGAAGATATGCAAGGCAAAGATAAAGCGTATGTAGTCAGTAAAATTAAGGGTGAGGAACATACCTATGTTACCTTGACAATCATTCGTGAGAATGCGTCAGAGCCGTTAGAGATTGATGTGGAGCGCCGAAAGATTGAGAGTCCTACTGTGGAGTACGAGATGTATGAAAATAAAATGGCGTATATCCAGATTACAGAGTTTGATTTAGTGACAACAGGACAGTTTGAGACTGCCTACAATCAAGCAAAAGCAGATGGAATGAAAGGATTGATTATTGACTTGCGCAGCAATCCTGGAGGGAATCTGTCGACAGTCTGTGAGATTGCCCGCATGATTCTGCCAAAGGGTATGATTGTCTATACAGAGGACAAATATGGAGAGCGCGAGGAATATACCTGTAATGGAGAGAATAAGATTACAGTTCCGCTGGTTGTGCTTACAAATGGTTATAGTGCAAGTGCATCAGAAATTCTTGCAGGTGCAGTGAAAGACTATAAGATTGGAAAACTTGTGGGGACTACAACATTTGGCAAGGGAATTGTGCAGAAGGTAATTAATTTGTCAGATGGATCGGCAGTAAAGCTTACAGTAAGTAGTTACTTTACCCCCAATGGAAATAATATTCATGAGATTGGCATTGCGCCAGATGTGGAAGAACCATTTGACGCAGAATTGTATAAGAATGGGATCGACAACCAGCTAGAAAAGGCAAAAGAAGTATTGGCAGAGATGATGTGATAATTCAGCAAACAACCAAAAAAGGCAGCGTGAAGCTGCCTTTTTTGGTTGTTTGAATCACTATAAGAAATTTAACGTGGTACTTTTCTGACATCATTCGGGTTCAGAGTGCAGAATACTGGTTCGCTTTTATTAGTATAGTACCAAACCAGATTTCCATTTACGACAATCGGTTTACACTCTGACAGAGGCATATCATCAAAGCGGTATATACCAGAGATGGGTTCACCGTTTCCGTTGAGTAGTATACTCTTCTGGACGATTGATTTGACTGGCTTGTTTTCCTCTATAACGGAAACTGTTTCTGTCCAGAGTAGCATGAACTCGTTACCATTTAGTTTGACTAGATGCGGTGTGGTGACTACAGCCTCTGCCACCTTTTGAGGATTGCCCTTAACATCTGTATATTCGATATATTTATGGTTTGTAATCCAATGTTGCGTTGTACCGGCTGCTGAGAAATTATCCTTCTGTGTACTGGTCACAAAGATGTTTCGTATTGTTCCTGTAGAATATGGAATTGCCTTCTGGTCCACAGAGTTGCCAGCCACCAGATAAGCGGTATCAGATGCTTCAAAAGCACCTACAGATACACCTGTGTGTGCACCAGAGCCGCCCATTGGCAGTACATGTACATACCGATTACCGCCAAACGCATACGCATTAGGGGCCTTTTGGTTGTATTTTACCAAGACAACAGAACGTGGATAAGCATCTCCCTGATCGACGGTCAGCAGCGTGTTGTCATCATCAACTAAAACATATTGATTAAAGGAGTGGCTTACATATCCGGTATAGCTAAGATTAGACACACCCGTAATCTGCTGCTGGACTTCCATTGTAGAAATTTGTATCGTTAAGGAAATATTCGCCTGATGCGTGTTATACATTTGATGACATGTGCGAATATACAATATATCATCACACGCTGTCATGCGAAGGCTTCCATTTTTAAATGGATCTAAAGTATTTGCACCGAATAGACGGGTTGCATCAACGCGGTTCCATTTCTTATCATATTTTACCACGCGCAATACTTCTTGAGTGTCATCTTTGTTAGGATTTCTTTCCCCAAATGCAAGGAAATAATAATCTTTACCTGCGTAGAAGCCGCCGAACTTTGACAACTCCATCTTAATAATTTTCTGCGACTTAAACTGATAATCGGATGTATAGGATTCTACGCAGACATTATTATTGCCTACATACTCTACACGCACAAAGGTATTATCATCATTGTGGTACAAGTATGAGTTTATGTGTGAGCCTTCAAAATCACTGTAATTGTGACCTCCTTTATTTGTGGATTTTGCAGGGGAGGAGCCATTCACATCTTCATTTTCTTCTGGGATTTCTGTCTTTAAGTTCTTTGTCACTTCTCCCGTAAAATCTCCCAAGCCCTGTATTGTAACAGAAACCTGTTTGTTTGCAAGCTCGCTGTGATTTATAATTATGTAATCTGCGAATTCTTTCAATTCTTTTTTGTTATAAGTCAATACAATTTTACTTGGCTCTTTTTTGGTTGCTTTTGTTGCCTTAACGGAGGCTTTTTTGATTTCCTGTGGTTTAATTGCAAATTTTATAGTGGTACTTCCGTTACAGTTATTGCCAATTCCCTTGATTGTGACTGACGCCGTTCCAGCATGGAGATTATTTATATAAGCAACGGTATAGTCTTTGTTTAAAGCCAATTTTTTGCCACGTACTGTTTTTATTGTTACAGCAGGTTTTTGCTCTTTTCCATTAAAAGTTTTGGGGGAGATATTTGCTATGGTCACATACTGAGATTTATTGACATCTACCTTGCCAATGTTAAAAGTACCTACAAATTTTCCTTTATATTTACCTTTTCCGGTGATGATCATTATTGCTGATCCATAATTTACATTATTCTGATATTGCACTTTGTAGTCTTTATTATTTTTTAGTTCAGTACCATCTCTTGTAGTAAGTTTAACATTTCTTGTAATAGCTTTTCCAGTATATGTTGTATCTCCAGTAATCTCTATTTGGGTTGAATTAATATAGTATTCCTTTTCGACAGCATATACAGTGAGTTTTACAGTGACCTCCCCTGTATAGTTAGTGTTCTCTTTTGCTTTGAGCTTTAGCGTTGCTTTCTTAGGATCTTGTGGGTCAATAAACTCGTAATAGAATCCATTATTGTTTAGTCTTGTGGTTCCATCATAAATAATAAATGGTGCCGATTTGTCATTCGTGAGCTTACTTCCTGTAATAACCTTTAACTTCTTAATGTTCTTAGGAGTGATTGTAAAAAAGATTTCTGATAAACTTCCTTTATATTCTCCAGTTCCTGTAATGATTACAGAAGCTTTTGTTGTATCTGTACTAGCATTGATATTATTTTTAT
>CAJUAE010000091.1 GCA_910583965.1 uncultured Lachnospiraceae bacterium | reverse complement strand
CTCCTAATGAACTATCAAATTGGGTGCTTATGGTATGTTGTAAGTGTGTATTGCGAACAACAAATTCTTTCTGTTATAATAATAAAAAAACAAATAAAGGAGTCCTTATGAATTATATTCATTTTACTGGTTATGATGCTCAACATCCCGATGACTTTGTTTTTGAAGTCGCAGAAGGCTACAATTGTTATCTCCTTCTAGTCACTCACACACCTGCCCGCTTTTATATTGATGATATGATAGAAGAATACCCTGCGCACTGTGCCATATTGTATCCACCATATACTCCTATACGATACAGTGCCAGCACAGACATCTACAGTGATGACTGGGTACGTTTTTCATCAGATGAAACTTTCGTACAAAACTTTCCGCAAACGAACCGTCCATTTCCTATCTCAGACCCTGATTATTGCCACAATCTTATACAGCTCCTTACTTGGGAAACCTCCTTGTGGACAGGCACTTCCCGCTCTTTCCACCACGCAAAAGCAGATGGCTGTGCAAATCAGTCAAACGAAAACAATAACCCTGTCATTGCTCAACTGCTGCGCATCTTATTTCTGAAATTGCGTGATGATGTGCTACACCATGCAGTTTTTCCGCACGACCACACCCTTTTGATGCTACGCAGGCAAATTTCTAACAATCCACAATTTCCATGGACAATACAATATATGGCAGAACAGTTACATATTAGTCCCGGCCATTTACAACTGCTCTACAAACAACAGTTTGGTATTTCTTGCATGAATGACGTAATTGACTTTCGTCTCCGCAAAGCGAAAGACTTGCTTGTCTACACAGAACAAAGCATTACAGAAATTGCGGAACAGTGTGGTTACAAAAATGCCGAGCACTTCTGCCGGCAATTTCACAAAAATATTGGCTTGACTCCTGGAAAATTTAGAAAAAATATGGCCTCACATCAAAACTTTCAATAATTTATTTCTTCTCTGTTACAATTGATGTACACAAAAGACATTTTGGTGCGAACTCCGACACCATACAAATACGAACGTAAAAAGTAACCTTCTCGTTACAATTCACACCCACGCCAGTTTTTATCATGTTATAAGTTATTGAGGTGTGAATTATAACAGATTTTGCACACAAAATGCTAAAAGGCAAGCATTTTGGCGCATGATTCCCACTACTTTGGCGCGGGTGTGAAAAGTAACACCTTCTCTATCTTTTATAATAATTTACCACAAATAACTCTTGTTTTCAACATTATTTTTATGTTATTATAGAAATAGTAACAAAGCAACTTGCTTCTTTATCTATAATTTTGTGAATATTATATATTATCCACTTTGTTGGACACTCAAATGATATACTTTTGCGTCTGTCAATACAATGATTTTCTGCGTATCAAAAAGAAAATTTTTAGTTTGGCGGATAGATGAATTGCAATCACAAAGAATGTAAATGAAAAATTCAAATAAAAGAGGTGTAAATAAATCATGCATGTAGCGATATGTGATGACAATGTAGCAGACCGCAAACACCTAGAGCGGCTACTCTCCCGAGAATCTGACAAGCGTGCAGGCACGCCAAATATTTTGTACATAGATTCCTACGGCGAAAAAATGCACTTTCTCGCCAATCCTTTGAAATATAACCTAATCTTTATGGATATGAGTTCTGAACCGGGTATTGTGGAATTTATTCTCGCACATCTTGACGAGATGGGTTATCACGCCCCACTAATTTTGTACTCTGACAAGATTGATTACACTACCATTCCAAATTTGCCAGACTATGTAGTACATGCAAAAAAGCCTTACATACCAGACCCACTTCCTGATTTCCTTGCGTTGGGTGACGCAAATGTAGTTGGACATGTTATCTCTATTAATGTGCACACAAACTCTATTGTCAGCAGTATCCCCAAATATACGATTATGTATGCCTTCGAGGAAAATAATATTTGCAAACTACATATGACTGATGGTACTTCAATAGAGGTTACAGAAAAAATAGAAGAACTTCGTCAGATTTTTGAACCTTTTGAGGAATTTGAACGCGTCAATACCAAAAGTATTGTCAATTTTAAATATGTTACTGCTGTCATGCCCATCTCTGTAATAATGCAGGATTCCAGAGAATTTAAAATTTCTCTCCTGCGCTATCGCGAATACAAATGGCTAAAACAAGAAATTGATGAACAGAATTAAACTTTTTCTTGAAAATACAATTATTCTGTGTGACAAATAAGAACTTTTCTGTGTATACGAGCGCTCAGAGGAAGAATATCAGCAACTCAACAATCTTCTTTACTTGCTTACACGAGCAAAATAACATCTCCCTTTCCTCTTGAAGATCGAAGGGAGATATTTCATTGAATAGGAAATGCTTCTGTCTAATCCATACTATATTTCTATCCACATCATTATATTGTGACAATTACACCGCCCTCATTGGCGTACATGCTGCTCACTCCTGCCGCATCCAAAATCAAAGTCTCCTTAAAATGTAGTTTTTCTTCAATATGACGTCGAACATATTCCGCTGCCTTCAGATTATTGCAGTGTGTAATCATCAGCCGCTTTCTTCCGGCCTCCACAGCCTGTTCAATCGCCGTTTCTGCCATTCTTGCCAGCGCCTTTTTCATGCCGATACTTTGTCCAAGTTGAATAATACTACCATTGTCTGCTCCCATCACTGGCTTAATGTTAAGTGTGGATGCCACAAGTGCCTTAACGCCAGAAAGTCGACCGTTTTTCCGAAGTGTATCCAGATTTTCCAGCACAAAATATGTGTTCATATCCTTTACAAATTGTTCAATCTGTTCTATAATTTCTGCAAATGTAAGTTCTTTTTCCTCTAGCTCCATAAGTTTGTAGGCAATCTGTGTCTCACCACAAGCTGCGGACTTGGAATCCACAACATAGATATCTTTTTCCCCATATGTTTCATGATATAAATTTTTTCCGAGAACCGCGCTGTTATAGCTGCCACTAAGCTTTGATGACAGCGTGACTACATACACGTGCTCTGCCTCCGTTTCATATGCTTTTTGATATCGCTCTGGAGAAGGGCAAGCTGACTTTGGACACACGGGGCATGCTGCCACTGCATCAAGAAATTCCCGTTGATCAAACTCCATGTTATCTTCCTTTTCATAATTGTCTCCCACAATCAGCGTAAGTGGTACAATTTCAAACCGCACATCATTTTTTAAATTCTGTGGAAGCTCACAACAACTGTCAACTATTATCTTATATTTCATCAGTATCTACCTCTCATTTTTTACAAAACCACTATATCTAGTATCGATAACTATGTATAATCTTATCATATATCACATTATTTGAAAAGCACTTTTTACAAATACTTGCAGTTTCCTAAAAATACCTTTATACTAATACAGTACCTTGTCCTACTTTTTTATTGAAACAATAACTCTGTTAAAAGGAGAACTCATGATTGCATTAGAAATTAAAATAACAAAAAATATTATGAACGCGCTACTCTTATCGGAACAGTTTGATTCTTTTTTGGTAGAGGAAGCCATCATCACTACTTACAACACTTTTCATATTGATGGTCATCTTGTCAAAGATTTCTATACGAACGAGGAACTTGAACTACTTGAAAGCGAAGAAAAGTCCACTACTTTCTCCTGTTGGCAAGATATTCGTCCGTTTTGTTTGCAACTTATCAAAGGAAAAAAGACCCCTGTTTCTTTTAAAGTAATACTCCACGCTGCGCCACTACTCATTGAAAAAATAGCTGCAAATCCAGAATGCGGAGTTGCAGCCAATCTGATTCGTTCCCTCGTGCTCAATATCCGATATGACAACGGAAAAGTAACTTGCATCACTGGTAGCGCATTTACAACATTTGTTATGGACAAAAGTGTTGATAAACTATGGGATGCTTATATGCGCCAGTTATTATCCGATTTCGGACTGGATTTTGAGGAAATATAATTGAAAAATGGTTATGCTTTGGTCACTTTAGAGTGGAATATCAAACTCGCAAGATAACCGAAAATCAGCGCGGCACTACATCCCACTGCACCATTTGTAAACCCTCCCTTAAACAATCCAATAAAACCGTCTTGGTCTATAGCCTCCTTCACACCTTTCATCAAGATATTTCCATATCCCAATAATGGCACGTTAGCACCTGCTCCCGCGTATTCTGCAAAAGGCTCATACCACCCAAAAAAGCTTATGATTGCTCCTGTGCAGACAAGAAGCACCATCACGCGTCCAGGAAGCATTTTCGTTCGGTCCAAAAATATCTGTGCGAGGGCGCAGACCAATCCCCCAACCCAAAACGCATTGATATAATCCATCATATAAAAAACCACTTACCTTTCCTATTGATTTCGGAACTGTTAGCAAAAAACATCTAGCTTGTCATTTGTTAGCAGTTGCTTATATGCTAATTAGTATGTGGCTTTTTTCGTATTTTATGAATGATATTGTTTTTTATTCTAGGAACTGTTACAATTTAAGAAGTCCAATTTTTAGGAGGAAAATTATATGAGCAAAAAGAAAGTCGTTGTTGCACTGGGACATGACGCGCTGGGCTCTAACACATCTGCACAGCTTGATGCAGTAAAAAAAACAGCAAAGGCACTGGCGGATTTAGTGGAAGCAAACTACCAACTAACCATTACGCATAGCAACGGACATCAAGTAAGCATGATACACAAGGCAATGACAGAACTCCATCGTGTCTATTCTGACTACACGCCTGCACCTATGTGTGTATGTTCTGCAATGAGCCAAGGTTATGTAGGGTACGACATTCAAAATTCGCTAAAATCAGAACTTTTAAGTCGTGGCATCTCCGTTCCAGTCAGCACAATTCTAACCCAAGTAACCGTTGACCCTTATGATGAAGCCTTCTATGCTCCGCAAAAAGCAATTGGTCGTTACATGTCCAAGGAAGATGCAGATATCGAAGTCAATAAGGGAAATTATGTTCTTGAAACACCTGATGGCTTTCGCAGAGTCGTCGCAGCACCTCAGCCAATTGATATTGTTGAGATTGCGGCTATCCAAACGCTTTCTGACGCAGATCAGGTTGTCATCGCTTGCGGTGGAGGAGGGATTCCTGTAATCGAACAACACCATGTGCTAAAAGGAGCATCCGCAGTAATTGAAAAAGATTGTATTGCTGGAAAACTTGCCACAGATCTTAAAGCAGATGCGCTTTTAATCCTTACCAGTGTCGATTATGTTTATCTCAATTTTGAGAAGGAAAATCAACAACCCTTAAAAACATTGTCTGTCGCAGATGCAAAACGCTATATTATAGAAGGACAGTTTGGCGAGACAGATATGCTGCCAAAAATTCTAGCTGCGATATCCTACCTCGAGGCAATTCCAAATGGAAAAGTCATTATCACTTCCTTAAATAAAACAGCTGCTGCTATTAACGCCAAAGTCGGAACCGTTATCACTGTATAATATATAGGATTCGTGACTTATTTCTCTTGGATGATTCTGTGCAATGAAATAGAGAATGTTTATCTTCTCTTACTCCCGCACCAAGCGTCCATCAGATTCTAATGACATTTTTCTTTTGGATACGCGTGTGTATAAAGTAGCGGACAGGTTAATCCTGTCCGCCTTTGCACTCGTCCATAACAAACAATATTGCTCCAATCATAATGCCAAAATCAGCAAGATTAAATACCATTGTATTGATTTTATCGACAAGCTTTCGCAAAAATTGATTGCTTATATTTTTTGTTTCAATCATTACAGAGAAATAATCAACCACATACTTTCTTTTTAGACGGTCGTAAGTGTTGCTATAAGCACCACCCAAAACCAACGCAAGTCCTGTTTTTTGTATACGTGCTCCTTTTCTTTGCAATACCGCTGCAAAGATTCCCGACACAAATGCACTGAGCACTAAAGAGAGGATTGCAACCAAATCTTGGTTTTTATCACAAAAATTAAACATAGCACCTTTGTTGTGATATTTTTTAATTACAATCCCATGTTTGCACTGTTGACTCGCACCCCAATTCTTCTCAATCCAACTTTTTATTATACTGTCCGCTGTAAAAAGTGACACAAGTGTCATAATATATGGCATATCCCCACACCCTTTTAATGCATACTTAGAAACTGAAACTATAGAGAAATAAGCAAACCAAGATATGTCAATTATTTTTCTACCGTTTCTTACTATTACTTAACGCTATCACAGGTGTGCACAATTGTCAATTACAGAAGCTTAAAAACCATCAAAAATCAATATCATCATTTGTTTACGGTTCCTTGAATCACAGTGTCAACAGCTCCAGCATTACTTTTTGCTGTATTATCAGTACTGCCCTCCACACTGCTGTTCTCTGTATTTTCATTTTCCATAGTACCATTATTCTGCAAAGTACCATTTTCTGTAGCGTTGTCTTCTGTAGTATTATTAATCCCGCCATTTACAGTTCCAGTATTGCCAGAAGTCGTATTATTTCCTGTCTGTCCAGCATTGATATTATTACCATTTGTCACGTTCCTCACATCAAGCCGTTCATGCAAACCGCGATAAAATTCTTCTACATTATCATTAAGTTTAAAATCATTTGTCTGCAAAATATTAATATATTCTTTTATAACATTTGCCAAATTACTATTTGGATTTGCATCTACAAACTGTTGATACTGCGCTAATACCTCCTTACTAATTGTATCGCTCGTATCTCCTTTATAGAAATGTTCCACATTCTCTGCCTTATTATATCCACCACTAATTGCATTTGTTGCAATTTCTTCATACAATCTTGCAGCAGCCTCCGACGACACTTCATTTGGGAATTTTTCTAAGTGCTGCTCAAACAAACGCGCCCGTTCCAACATCTCAGACAATATCATATTGATCGTTTTTCTGTTTTCCTCATCTGACATAATCATAGAAGGTGTACCTTTTTCAAGACGCATCAGCTCCATAAAGGCAATCATATCCTCTGGCATATATTGTCTACTATCCTCAAGTCGTGTAAAATCAATATCTCGAATATCATCTCTAAAATTTAAAAGCCCTGAGAAAAAATTTCTAACATCAGATACTGCCGCTCCTGCAATATTTGTATTAATATAATCCATAATACTATTTGGGTCTGTATTCTCATCTCCAATCATTGCGTCAAACGCACTATAATCACCATTTGCAGCGCCAGATCCTGTCTCACTGCTATTACTTTCATTTGTTTGAGATTGGTCTGCACCTGTAATCGGGTCTTTATTTTCATTTCTGTTATCCCGTTTGCCACAGGCTGATACAGAAAGTGCGCAAGCAAAGCATACTGCTGCAAGTATCGCCTTCTGTGCTGTTGAACCTTTTTTTAATATAGCCTTTTTCATAAACTTTTCCTCCATAAGATTACATAGTTGTTACTGCTTTTCCTATTGTTTCTCATTTTCGGAAAAATATGCAAAATAAGCATTTGATTACTTGAAACAGAATCCGCTGTTTCACATTTCAAAAATCTTACCCAAAATCCCTTTGTTCTTTTTGGAATACTGTGTTCCCATTCTCGAAAAATCTCCCTTATTTTCCTGTGATTCTGTAACACAAGTCTTCTGATCGGATATCAATGCGATATGATATTCATCGATAGGATATCCCAGCAACTGCATAATTTTCAGTTCATCTTCCGCATCCAAAACAGCATTATGCGTCTCACTATATCGCTTATCATTGCATAACATTTTCAAAATGTCTTCAACGCCATAACCTCGTTTTAGTCTCCCGGTCTTATAGCAATCCACTGAATCTGGTATCGCTTTATTATACTGACGATATGCTGCCAAACGCATAATATCATACCATTTATAGGATGCATATTCTGGCAAATGTCTCTTATCAAAAGATGCATTATAAGCAAATAACCGTTGCACATGGTAGGAATCCATCCATTGCTTAATCTCTTTTAACGCTTTTCTTCTACTGGCAACACATACTCCCTTTTGATTTAATCGCAATTCATTTGCAAACATTCCACCAACTCTATATTCTGGGTCAACTATATAATAAATTGAATCTATTTTCTTCTTCGTCTTTGCATCTGCCACCACTATGCCTATTGACATAACCTCATCATTCCAGTTTGTCTCTGTATCAATTACTGCAAATTTCTCTTTTGTGTTTCCCATTGTCTTCTCCTTAAACAAAGCTGGCTCATAATAGGTTTCTATTACACCTTTTGTGATGGCTTTTGTAACTGCATTCAAAAATGCACCCCTATCTGGAACCTCTATCTCATAGGACGTATTATCTCTTGTATTCCACAAAATTCCTTTCTGTAAGTTCATGGCAATCATATAGCTCGCACATTGCAAAAAATGTTCATGCATCAACTCAGTAACAAATTTTAATTCATAGACAATATTATTCTTGACTACATCTGCAAATCCCTTCGCCGAAAACAGAATATCCTTATTTTTTTGACTATAAAAATCAATTCGACAAGCCACCTGTGCATCTTCATTGCTCTGGAATCGTGTTCTTAATCGTGCCTTTATCATTTCACTTTGTATTAGACTGACAAACGGAGTATCCACTTGTGTTCTATATCGATTCTGCCTTGTATCAAGAGATACCAAAAATAATATTTTTTGGTCCAGTGAACTATTTTTCACTGCTTTTGTGTATAATCCTTTCAATTCAGGATTTAATAAAAGCTTTAGCTTTATTGCCTCTTCTATTTGATAGTTATCAAAAAAGACTGCTTCTTGATAGATTCCAATACAAGGTGATAAATCGATTAAATCATCTGCACTTTTTATTTCTATTGGGTAATCTTCCAACGTTAACTTGTTAATTTTTAACAGTTTAAAACATGCCTCTACATCTTCTTTGTATTTAAAATCAAACATTTGGCTCATATCAAAATCATCAAATTTCTGATTTGTTTTAACAAATGTAGAAAGCGTTTTTTCGGACAACATTGCATCTTTTGGTTTTACAAAGATAATATGGTTTTTTCCTCTGCTGGCTGCAACACAAAAAATATTTCTAAGAATCAAATAGGATTGCTGTGGTTTTGATATTCTCATCTTCCAATAACTTTCTGTAAAATCAAAGATGACACAAATCTTTCGCTCTAATCCTTTACTGCTATCATACGTTGTAAAGATTGCGGAATCCTTATTGGGTTCTGTTTTTCCTATGGAGTCGTTATCCGATATTGTTGCGTATACAGTCTTTTTATTAAACTTATCAGGGTATTCATCCTCCAAGATATTTAAAGTATCCGACATTGCTCCGGTCCTTGCTCCTAGACATAAAATATCTTCTGGAGTCTGTTCTGCCAAAAACGATACTACTTCCTTCAGTGTCATAACTTCAACCTTACATTGTTGATTTATTCCTTTTATTTCCTTCTTCCACACTCTTCCAAGCGTCGCAGCTAAATGATAAGATAAACGAAAACATTGAGAAAACTTTAATCGAATATGTTCTTCCAAAAATCCTTTTATAAAGGATTCCACATTTAAAGTCGTTTTATCATATATTTTCTGTTCCATATCGCCAACCGCAATTACTTGTATCTCTGGATTATTATCTTTTACTAATTGTAATAGTTGCGCTAATTCTTGTTCTATATCTTGATACTCATCAATAATTAAAACGTCATACTTTTGTATTACAGGTTTTTGTCGAATAAATACCTGTATTAGATCGGAAACTCCAACAGACATTCCATTTTTTATTAAAACCCGATATGCAAATCCATGATAATTTGTTACTGTGACATTTTTCTTTTTTATCTTCGTTTTGGCATCCAACTTTAGAAGTTTATTATAAGTCAGATATAAAATCTGTTTCGTGCTAGGCAGTTCATTACACAAACTTTGAATCGCTGTCGTTTTTCCACTGCCAATGCAAGCATCTACCAAAATATTTGCTCCCTGCAATGCCTTTTTTATAAACAATTGTTGCTCATCTGACAGCTTTATATCTAATCGTGTATTCATTGTGAAACACTCCTCTTTCTTATCGTTGGTTTATTACTTTTTCATCTTCTAAGATTCCTGGCACTTCTTATCTTATATTGGTCAACATTTTCACATCCACTCAAAACAATTATCAAAAATAACCCTAATAACAGACCTTATTTTCTCATTGTATCGCCTCTATCTTTCTATCCTATTGTAATTTCAAAAAGACATCTATATTGTATAATGTTTCTATTTTTCAGTCAACGAAGTATTACAATCTTCCTTTGCAAATTCCATGCGTATCTTTTCATTTGGAATATAAACACTTTGTGTTGTTTCATCTTATCAAAATTCCCGTCATGTTCCTAACAGAACATCTTTATTTCATCCTGCGTAAATTCTATATATTTTGCAAATTGTCCGGGCTTAATCATTGTAAATTCCTTAACAAAAATGTTGGTATCTTGTCTTGTCACAATAACCATGATACAATAGCTATAATTAATTTGCCAGTAAACTCAGCCATGCAAAATTGAATATATAAAATGCTATTGAAAGCTTACTCATATAAGGTGTTTTTCATATTCAAATTTATATGACGCGGAGAAATCTTTTCCTGTAAAGTGGAGAAATCAGGCATTAAGGTACACCAATTAACAACAACGCAGCATAAGAAAAATTTATACAAATAAAAATATAACTTTTACAAAGACTTGTAAACTGTTGCTAGAATAAATATTTAAATAGAGAAACAACATCAGGAGATTAAAATATGGCATTATATGGAATGATTGATATAGACACACTAAAGTCAAATAAACTCGCCTCTCTGGTGCGCAGAGCAAGAGAATCAACCAGAGAAAACGCAGATATGCATACATTGAATTATTCTGTTTTTTCTGGTTTGTTTAAGAAAATTCTGCCGCTTGCCAAACAGGCGGAAGAATGGTATCTTTATTTCTACACAATGTACTATTTGATGTCTTTGGATAAATATAACTGTAACTGTCGGGAAATCGTAAAATATGCAGAGCTATATTATAAAGACAGCCAGCCTTATCTTGAAGGCGTAGTCACTCCAGATGCCAAAATGTGCAGTATTCTTATTTTTATCTATGATGAAATTTATTATGCCTACTATTGGTATGCCCCGATTGATGATTGCAAAATGGAACTTTTTATGCAAAATTATTCCGAACTTGTGTTTCGGTATAACATTGATATTGATTTATATTATATTTCAGAATTGTATTTATCTTTGCTCTATCGCGACACCAAGCGCGCAGAAAAAGCAGCGAAAAGTTTCCTAAAATACAGCGGCAACCCCAATCGCTGTTATGTATGCAATCATTTCGCATATTTATTTTATCTGCTACACACCGACCAAAAGGAGCAGGCAGAAGAACTAATGCTCAATTTCATTCATAGGAATATTCCAAAACGTTTTCATTGGTGTTATCGTGTTTGCAACGCATCGGAACCACAGAAAATGTATTCCACTGTATTAACGAACTGTGTGCACTTAGGAAAGATTGAACTATTCTGGTATTTTTATGATACTTACTGGGTGAAACTGCCACGCGAAGCGCGGTGGAATAAAAATCCTTATACATTAGAACGGTTATTCAACGCTTTGGAAGGAAATTTTGATGGTTTAGAAAATGATCTTGAAATAACACAGCTTGACCTTAATAATGAACCCGCCGCAAATACAATTGAAAATACATACAATTTTTTAGCATGGTGGTGTTATTTTATTCTACTTCACCAAAAAGGAGTCCAAAAGGTCAAGCTCTCTATTCCACAACTAGACTCCAAAAACACAGGATTTGTTTTTACATTGGCACTAAGCCGCTATATGGAACAAAAAGCAGACCTCTATGGAAAAGAGTTTGCTCGCGCAAGAGAAAAATATGACTATAATTTTGAAAAAATGGCTTATCAAAGCATTTTCTTGGAAAGTACACCACAGACACACTCGCTATAGCCCGCGACAACGTTTTAGCCAGCCTCCCTTTAGATAATAGACGATAAATAGCAATGAGGTAACCGACCAAGTAAGCGGATAACTAAATGCGACTGTAGAGACTTCTGGCCGCAATGGAACCACCGCCAATATCCAAAAAACGCGTAGCACACAGATACCGACACACGTCATCAGCATTGGTGGAATGGCATCACCACAACCGCGCGTTGTGCCACCGAGAATCTCAATACAAATATAAGTAATATAACTTGGCGAAATCACGCGCATCATGCCCAGTCCTATTGACACCACGCCTGGGTCATCCGTAAATAATCCAAAGAAAACGCGCCCGCCTGCAAGTACAATAACACTCAAAAGGATACTGGTTAGTGCTGCCATACCCAAACAGATACGCACACTTTTCTTAATGCGGTCGTATTTTCCCGCGCCAAAATTCTGTCCAGCAAAAGTTGTGATCGATACCCCGTAAGCTCCCATAATCATCCAGAAAATTCCATCGACTTTGCCGTAGGCTGTCCAAGCCGCAATTGTGTCCGTTCCGAAAGCATTGATGCTCGACTGAATAATCAGATTGGAAGCAGAGTACATTGTTGATTGGATTCCTGCAGGCAGACCAATGCGAATAATATTGTGCAAAAGCACCGGTGAAAAACGAATTTCCTTTAGAAAAAGCTGATAAGAATCTTGTGTTCGCATCAGAGTCACAAACACCATCAATGCGCTGATAACCTGCGACAGTGCGGTCGCCACAGCCACGCCGACCACCCCCATTTTCAACACTGTCACAAATAAAATATCCAGTATAATATTGGCAATGCAAGACAAAATCAAAAAATAAAGCGGACGTTTGGAATCCCCAACAGCTCTTAAAATCCCCGAACCCATGTTGTAGACAAGGGAAGGAATCACGCCCAGAAAATAAACACGCATATAAACCACTGATAAAGAAAGAATCTCCTCCGGCGTGTTCATCGCGCTAAGCGCTATCCCGGAAAAAAGAATCCCCAACACCATAATCACAGCACCACCGGCAATGGAAAGTGCCATTGCAGTGTGCACTGTTTTCTTTACCTCCTCTTCTTTTTTAGCGCCGTAATACTGCGCAATAATGATCGTCGCACCAGAAGAAAGTCCTGTAAAAAATCCTATCAGCAAGTTTATCAGAGTTGCGGCCGGTCCTCCTACCGCTGCCAATGCCTCTTTTCCAACAAATTTTCCCACAATCACCGCGTCAGTAGTATTGTAAAGCTGCTGAAAAAAAGTGCCGAACAGAATCGGAAAAAAGAAAAAAAGGAGTTGCTTCCAGATAACTCCCTCTGTAATCTGATTAGAAATCAGTCGGCCTTGTGTCTTCATATGTACCTCCCTGTCTTTGTGAACTACCCCTTATCTAAAGCTTCCTGCTTCATCGACCTTGTGGCCAAACTCATTTGGTTTGCCTACCTATCTCCACAGACATTAATTTG
>CAJUAE010000090.1 GCA_910583965.1 uncultured Lachnospiraceae bacterium | reverse complement strand
TAGATTATAACAGTGTTAGGCAAATAATACAAGATTATATGTGAAAAAATAGGAGGTAATGTATTGTGAAAAATGCATTTGGAACAGAGCGTTTGGTGGCTCTTTTAAAGTGTCTTATGGCAGCCTATCTAATAACTGGGGTTCTCTTGCTGGCAGTGGCAGGTGTACTGTACAAGTTTTCTATTGGGGAAAATATTGTGGACATTAGTATTATTGTGATTTATTGTATTTCCTCATTGTTGGCAGGACTTTTTTTCTCCAAAGGAGCGCCAAGTCACAGATTTATTTGGGGAATGTTGGCGGGAGCGGCATACTTTTTGATTATCTGTGCAGTTTCTGCAGTGGTAGAACCCAATTTTATGCCATTGAGCAATGCCTGTGTCACAACACTTTTTATCTGTCTTGGCAGTGGGATGTTGGGAGGAATGTTGGGATAACGATACACGATATATTACCATATATTTCTGTGTTTAGAATCATAAATATTTTGTAAAAATTATTTCTTTTTTGTCTTAATATGTTATACTTGCTAAAGCGTATGGATTCATGTCCGCTACGCTTATGGAAACCATAGGTAACAATAAAAGGACAAGGAGAGTGATTATGAAGTACAAGTTACATAGGAAGACAGCAAGACTTAAAGCACTTTTAATGACGATGATCATTGCTTTATCAGTAGCCGTTCCGCAACTCAATGTGCAAGCAGCTCCCAATGAGGTTGTGCAAGCAGCGTTGGGAATTGATGTTTCTCGTTATCAGGGTGTGATCGACTGGAATCAGGTAGCGGCATCTGGAGTACAGTTTGCAATGATTCGTGTTGGATATCGTACACAGGCTACGGGGATTTTGAATGAGGACCCTTTTGCGCGATACAATCTTCAGGAGGCACAGCGCGTTGGATTGAAAGTGGGGGCGTATTTCTTTTCTTCCGCAGTAAATGAGGCGGAGGCAGTTGAGGAGGCATTGTTTACTGCGAATATTATTGATAAATATCGTATTACATTTCCTGTAGCTTATGACTGTGAAGGTTTTCGGAATGCGACACATAGACAGTATGCTCTTGGAAAAGACATCAGAACAGTATTAGCTGTAAAATTTTTGGATACAATTGCTGCAAGAGGTTACACGCCGATGTTCTACGCATCCAAAAATGAAATGACAGACAATAAAGATTGGAATATGGATATTCTCAATAGATACAAAGTGTGGGTTTCACAGTATCCAGCGCAGCCATTTCCAATTACACCAGCCAGCAGTTATACAGGGGTGCAGGCGATGTGGCAGTACACCTGTAAGGCAACAATTCCAGGGATTGCCGGAAACGTTGATATGAATGTTTCTTATTTCAATTATGATGGGATTGCAGAGCCGAAGGACCCAAGTGGTGCTCCGCTAGTAAATGCGGCAGTCGTGCAGTTTCAGGATGTAAATGAAGTTGTGACGCCTACAACAACAGTAAATTTGCGTACTGTACCTAATACAGATAGTCTTGATACGGTTGTGGTGCCAATTAATCCAGGGGATATGATTTTCCGCACAGGAATTGGAAATAATGGCTGGTCGCGAGTTCTTTTAAACAATCAGGTGTTGTATGCTTATACAGCGTATCTGCAAAAGGTGTTGTAAAATGAGAAAATGTGTGATATACTACTTTAGATTAAAATAACTTAAAGGAGGGAATCAACATGAAACATATTAAGACATTGACGACCAGAGACTATAAAGAGTCTGTAAAAAAGGGTGGATGTGGTGAGTGCCAGACATCTTGTCAGTCAGCTTGCAAGACATCTTGTACAGTTGGAAATCAGAGCTGCGAGAATACAAACAAGTAATTTTGCAGCGGTGTTCTGTCAGGGATAGAATACATAAAGATTTCACAATAAAAGAATTGGAAATAAGCAGCGGTTCACGTTAAAAATCGCTGCTTATTATGTGTGTATTTGGGATTTGGAATTGTTTGCAATCATGTGAGGAAGGAAAAGAAATTGATACATCAATATAAAAACAATGGATATAATATTATCTTGGATGTTAACAGTGGTTCGGTACATATTGTCGATGATATCGTTTATGATGTGATTGGCTACATGGTGGAAAATGGACTCGAACATGTGGACAAAGTAGTAGCATTTGAGATATTGGACAGGAAATTTGCGGACAAGACGGATACATTATCTGAAATTGTCGATGAGATATATACATTAAGAGAGGATGGAATGCTTTTTACAGAGGATATTTATGAGAAAAGCATCGATGCCTTTCAAAATCGCGAGACAGTGGTAAAAGCGCTCTGTTTACATATTGCTCATGACTGTAACCTTAAATGCAAATATTGTTTTGCAGAGGAGGGTGAATATCATGGCAGGCGGGCATTGATGAGCTTTGAAGTGGGAAAGAAAGCACTGGATTTTCTGGTGGCAAATTCCAAAAGTCGTGTAAATCTGGAAGTAGATTTTTTTGGTGGAGAGCCACTTATGAACTGGCAGGTTGTTAAGGAACTGGTCGCTTATGGTAGGAGTCTTGAAAAAACGCATCACAAGAAATTTCGATTTACACTCACGACAAACGGAGTACTACTCAATGATGAAATGATTGATTTTGTTAATCAGGAGATGGCAAATGTCGTATTGAGTGTAGATGGGAGAAAGGAAGTTCATGATAAGATGCGTCCACTTGTCGGTGGACAAGGCAGTTATGACTTGATTATTCCAAAGTTTAAGAAAGTTGCAAAGAGCAGAAATCAAACAAATTATTATGTGCGTGGCACATTTACACACTGGAACAAAGATTTTGCAGCGGATGTTTGTCACCTAGCAGACCTGGGATTTAAGCAGATTTCTGTTGAGCCGGTAGTAGCACCGGAAAGTGCGGATTATGCACTTGTCGCAGCTGACATTCCAGAGATTCTTTCAGAGTATGATAAACTTGCAAGGGAGATAATTAAACGTCATAAAGAAGGAAATGCTTTTCAATTCTTTCATTTTATGATAGATTTAAAAGGTGGTCCTTGTGTCTACAAACGTTTGTCTGGCTGTGGGTCAGGTACAGAATATCTGGCGGTGACGCCGTGGGGAGATTTCTATCCATGTCATCAGTTTGTTGGGCAGGAAGCATTTCTGATGGGAAATGTGAATGATGGGATTATCAACACAAATATTCGAGAACAATTCAAAGCATGTAATGTATATTCAAAGGAGAAGTGTAAGAATTGCTTTGCAAAATTTTACTGCAGTGGAGGATGTGCAGCAAATTCCTATCATTTCCATGGAAACATCAATGATGTTTACGATTTGGGGTGTGAGCTTCAAAGGAAACGTGTTGAATGTGCAATCATGATAAAAGCAGCGCTCGCCGCGGAGGAGGCATAAGCTGCAAAAGTAAAGGAGTATCGGGCAATGAAAAAAAGTAAAGGTATAACTACTTTGGTCCTGACAGTGCTGATTATGGTAGCGTTGGGATTTGTAGCAATATGGGGGATTGGCACAGAAAAAGCTGGTTCTGCATCAGGGATTCGGCAAGGACTTGACCTTGCAGGTGGTGTAAGTATCACCTATCAGGTTGTGGGAGATGAAAACCCTTCTGCTGAGGATATGGGAGATACAATCTATAAGCTGCAAAAGAGAGTGGAAACGTACAGTACAGAAGCGCAAGTTTATCAAGAAGGTGCCGACCGCATTAATATTGAGATTCCAGGTGTATCAGATGCCAATTCAATTCTTGAGGATCTTGGAAGACCAGGAGCACTATATTTTA
The DNA here is from genome assembly GCA_910583965.1 of uncultured Lachnospiraceae bacterium. Taxonomy (GTDB): domain Bacteria; phylum Bacillota; class Clostridia; order Lachnospirales; family Lachnospiraceae; genus COE1. The sequence continues at coordinate 10,208 of CAJUAE010000090.1, read as the reverse complement.
TCGCGCAGACAGATGCGGACGGCAACCAGAATTATTCCTATACTGGTTCAGGAGCGACAGGATATTCCCTGAATAAGACAATTGAAGAACTAAAGACAGCCGGCAGCATTGTGTTGGAAGGAATAGATGTTGCAACGGCGCAAGGTGGTTCAGGGAGCGATAGCCTTGGAAATAGCCAGTTTGTTGTTGATTTGACATTCACTGGAGAAGGAACCACAAAATTTGCTGATGCGACAACAAAGGCATTTTCAAAGGGAGAGACCATCGGTATTTATTATGATGGCGATTTTATCAGTGTGCCGACTGTGCAAGCAGCACTTACAGATGGTAAGGCACAGATTACTGGTATGGGCAGCTTTGAGGAGGCAGAAAAGATTGCAAGTCAGATAAGAATCGGTGGATTAAAATTGGAGTTGGAGGAGTTGCGCTCGAACGTTGTAGGAGCACAGCTCGGTGAGGAAGCAGTGAAGACAAGCTTGCAGGCAGCATTGTTTGGTTTGATTATTATTGCGATATTTATGATTGTGGTGTATCGCTTACCTGGTTTATCCTCTGTGCTTGCACTGATTATCTATACTTGTCTGATTGTGATTTCCTTAAATATATTTGAGATTACGCTGACACTTCCAGGAATTGCTGGTATTATTCTTTCTATTGGTATGGCGGTCGATGCAAATGTTATTATTTTTGCACGTATCAGAGAGGAAATTACAGCAGGAAAGACAGTTCGGAGTGCGATTGAAGCTGGTTTTCAAAAAGCGCTCTCTGCAATTGTGGATGGTAACGTAACTACTTTGATTGCTGCCTTTGTGTTGGGAATTAAAGGTTCTGGTACTGTGAAAGGATTTGCGTATACACTTGCACTTGGTATTATTCTTTCTATGTTTACAGCGCTTGTTGTAACACGACTGATTCTTCGTTCGTTTTTTGCAGTTGGCTTTAAGGAAGTAAAATTCTTTGGAACCAACAAGGAGAAAAAAACAGTCAATTTTCTTGGAAAGAAAAATATATTCTTTGCAGCTTCTATTGCAGTGATTGTTCTTGGATTTGTGTTTATGGGTGTTAATGGTGCCTCTACTGGCAAGGCACTCAATTATAGTCTTGATTTTGTGGGTGGTACTTCAACAAATGTTACTTTTAATGAGGATATGGAGCTTTCTGCGATTGATGCAAATGTGGTTCCTGTGTTTAGTGATGTGACAGGAGATGGTGCAGTACAGGTACAGAAAGTGGCTGGTTCTAACGAGGTAATTTTCAAGACCAGAGAGTTAAATGTGGAAGAACGACAGACATTGGAGGATGCATTGGTTGAAAATTTTGGGGTCAACAAAGAATTAATTACAGCGGAGACGATCAGCTCAACAATCAGTTCAGAGATGAAAAGTGATGCTGTTGTTGCGGTTATCATTGCTACAGTTTGTATGTTGATCTATATATGGTTCCGCTTCAAAGACATTCGGTTTGCGGCAAGCTCTGTTGCTGCGCTGGTACATGATGTGTTGGTGGTACTTGCTTTTTATGCAGTTGCAAAAGTGTCTGTGGGCAGTACTTTTATTGCATGTATGCTTACAATTGTAGGTTATTCAATCAATGCGACAATTGTTATTTTTGACCGTATTCGAGAAAATCTCGGCAGTATGTTAAAGAAAGATACATTGGAAGATCTGGTAAATAGAAGTATTAGTCAAACACTTTCAAGAAGTATCTTTACGTCATTGACTACTTTTATTATGGTTGCTGCGCTGTATGTTCTCGGTGTCACTTCTATTAAGGAGTTTGCATTACCTTTGATGGTAGGTATTGTATGTGGTACGTATTCTTCTGTGTGCATAACAGGTGCACTTTGGTATGTACTTAGAACGAAAATAAAGAAGGCATAATATTTTACTTGGGCTGCGGCTTCTAATGCCGCGGCCTTTTCAGTGTACATGGACATTGAGAGAAAGTATGTTAATCAATCTACCATAAAAGTAGGTGTAAGGGGGATTCCAAGAAGCTATTTTCTGGTTTTAAGGAGGTGCGTCGAATGAAAACTGTATCAAAAAAATTTGGGATTTCGGCGGCTGTATTAAAATGGATTGCAGTTGTGACAATGATAATTGATCATTTTGCAGTGGCTGTTTATCCACAATTTGCAAGTTATGAGTACAGTGTTTATTATATTATGCGAAAAATAGGCAGACTTGCGTTTCCAATTTATTGCTTTTTGCTTGTGGAGGGTTTTTTCCACACGAAGAATGTGAAGAAATATTTCCGAAATTGTTTTTTGTTTGCTATATTGTCAGAGATACCATTTAATATGGCAATTTTTGGACAAGTATTTTATTCAAGAGGACAGAATGTGTATTTTACACTTTGTATTGGATTAGCTACGCTAATAATTTTGGATAGACGAAAGAGATATCCAAAATCAAAATATATGTTGTTACAAATATTTATTATTGTGTTGGCGGCAAGCATAGGGCAGATTTTGGATGTGGACTATCACTGGAAAGGTGTTTTATTTATTGTAATGTTTTATTATGTGCGAAATATGCAAGAATGGATTCGCAATCTTGTTGGAATCTGTGCCTTTGCATATGAGGGTACAGCGCCACTTGCATTCCTTCCAATTCATTTCTATAATGGAACACGCGGTAGACAGATGAAGTATCTTTTTTATGCAATTTATCCAATTCATTTACTCATTTTGGGCTTGATAAGATTATACTGGTATTGATAGATGCTTCTATGGCTTGTAATGATGCAAGATTTATAAAAGATCAGGATTTTAAGGATATTTGAGTACGAAAGGGGGATTAAAATGTATACTTATGAAATTTGTGCAGGATATAGTGTGATGGATACATCTTTGCATATGAAAGTTCCTGCGATATTGGATTGCTTTCAGGATGCGGCAATCTTTGAGGCAGAGAATGGAAAGATTACTGTTGCATATCTCTATAGCAGACATCTTGCATGGCTTCTCAATTCTTGGCAGATAGTAATTGACAGGCAACCAAAATTAAATGAAAAAGTTAAAATAGCAACAATGCCTTATGATTTTAAAGGTTTTTTGGGATATCGTGGTTTTACCATGACAGGTGAAGATGGAATCGTTCTTGTTAGAGCAGCATCTATCTGGACTTTAATGGATACAAAAAAACACTGTCCATCACGGTTGACACAAGAGTTGCAAGCAGGATATGAGATGGGAGAAAAACCTGTCATGGATTATGCACCAAGAAAAATTGCTCTGTTGGGGGAAACACAGATAAAAGAGCAATTTAAAGTTAGAAAATTTCAGATTGATTCCAACCGGCATATGAATAATGTGGTGTATGTTAAGCTTGCGATGGAAGCATTACCAGAAGATATTAAAATCAGAGAATTGAGGGTGGAATACAAAAAGCCTGCATTTTTGGGTGATGAAGTGATAACTGCGGTCGTCAGTGTAGAAGATAAGTATCAAGTGGTCTTACAGAATCCGGCAGGGGATATCTATTCGGTGGTTGAATTTTCGGTATCAGAAAGGTAAGGGATAGAACGATGAGCAGATGGATGGTGGCTGCAAAAAGGGCTGATTTTGACACAATTGCAAAGAAATATCAGATTAGTCCTGTGCTTGCGCGCATAATCAGAAATAGAGATGTGACAGACGATAAGGATATTGATAAATTCTTGAATGGGACAAGGAAAGATTTGTATGCACCAGAGCTTTTGAAGGATATGGAGAAAGCAATAGAGATTCTTTTGGAAAAAATAGAGCAAGGAAAACAGATACGAATTATAGGAGATTATGATATTGATGGAATCTGTTCTACTTATATTTTATATAAAGGACTTACAGAATGTGGTGCGCGGGTGGATACAGCGATTCCACATAGAATACACGACGGATATGGCCTCAATGATCATCTGATACAGGAGGCATATGATGCAGGAACAGACACGATAATTACATGTGATAATGGGATTGCTGCCTATGATCAGATTGCGTTTGCAAATGAACTGGGTATGAGTGTGGTAGTGACAGATCACCATGAAGTTCCTTATGATGAAGTGAATGGAGAACGACATTATAAAGTGCCACCAGCAAAAGCAGTTATTGACCCGAAACAGGAGGATTGCAGCTATCCATTTCCAGAAATCTGTGGTGCAGTCGTTGCATATAAATTGGTTTTGACATTGATTGCAAGACAAACACAAAAAAATTGGCAAGATATAATGGAGTCTGAGGTTGGTCTTGAACTTCTAGAATTTGCGGCGTTTGCGACAATCGGGGACGTGATGGAATTGCGCGATGAAAATCGCATTTTAGTAAAAAGCGGTTTGGAGTTAATGGCGCATACAAGAAATATAGGATTGCGTGCATTGATACAGGTAACAGGAACAGACCCAGCGCATATCAAACCCTATACGATTGGGTTTATCCTCGGCCCTTGTCTAAACGCGACGGGAAGATTAGATACCGCGGTCAATGCACTAGCACTTTTTCAGACAGTAGATGTGGATAAAGCAGCAGCATTAGCAGGGGATTTAAAGGCTATGAATGACAGCAGAAAGGATCTCACTGCAAGAGGTGTTGAGGAGGCTATAGAACAGATAGAAAACACTGGAATGGGCAAGGATAAGGTACTTGTTGTGTATCTTCCTGATGTACATGAGAGCCTTGCGGGAATTATCGCAGGTAGAATCCGCGAAAAGTACTATAAACCAGTCTTTGTACTTACAAGAGCAGAGGAGGGGGTAAAAGGTTCTGGACGTTCTATTGAGGCATTTCATATGTATGACGAGATGACAAAATGTAAGGAGTTGTTCACGAAATATGGGGGACATAAACTTGCAGCGGGCTTATCCTTACCAGAAGAAAACGTGGAGATATTTCGACAGAAACTCAATGAGAACTGCCATCTTACAGACGAGGATTTTGAGGAAAAGGTATTGATTGATGTGCCAATGCCAATGGCATATGCAAGTTTTCACTTTATTGCCGAGCTTGAAAAGTTGGAGCCATTTGGAAATGGCAATCCCAAGCCGCAATTTGCACAAAAAAATGTTCAATTTATCAGTGGAAAACTGCTAGGGGCTAATCATAATGTTGGGAAATATACAGTTGCGGATGAGGAAGGCAGGCGATATGAGCTGATTTACTTTGGTGATATCGAAGCATTTCATACATATGTGGAGACAAAGTGTGGTGAGGGGGCACTGAATTATCTATATCGAATCCAACAAGGAACTTTGGAGGCCGTATCTGTTCCAATTGTGCTATCAGTGGTGTATTATCCAGATATTAATGAATATCGAGGAGCAGTGACATTACAGATGATTATGAAATATTATCAATAATTTTTTATATATGCAGTTGTAATTCAATTATTAAAAATTGCACAGATTTATCTTTTGTTAAGAAAAATAATGTTATTTTTATGAAATAAACACATTTTTGACACATTTATTGGATATAGTAATATACAGATAGTTGAAACACTCACTATCTCCCCCCTCATAAGAAAATATGCGATAAGGACCATGTTATACATGGTCCTTATCGTTTTTATGTACAGACCCGTGCAGAGGAAAAAGCCGCAAAAGCGGCGCACGGGTCGCGCGGCGAGTAGGGGAAGATAAACCTTCCCTACTCGATTGTACAGACCCGTGCAGAGGAAATAAGCCGCAAAAGCGGCGCATAAGCACCCAGAGAAAGAATGTCAGCAAAGCTGACAGATGTCCAGTTGCAATTATTATCTGTTTTCTTTTGACGCTTTTCTTGATAAAAAGAGGGGGATATGGTATTCTTTAGGGTAGGGTTTATGGATTTTGAATATATTATAGTAAATAACAAAAGCCGTTGCTATTTACTATAGATTAGGAAAGGCAGGCAAAGGGTAGGTGAAAAGTATGTATCGGTGCAAAGATTTACTTAAGGGGGTTGCATATGAATGTATTGAGGGGAATGTGGATGTAGAGATATCTGCGGTGGTAAGCGATTCTAGAAAAATTGTGAAAGGCTGTCTTTTTATATGCATACAAGGAATTAATTTTGATGGACATACAGCGGTGTCAGAAGCAGTTGAGAAAGGTGCATCAGCGCTTGTGGTCAGTCATGAGGTAACACTTCCGAAAGGGGCAGAGATTACCGTAATCAAAGTGATAGATACACGCTATGCCATGGCGTTTATTGTAGCAAATTATTTTGGTAATCCGGCAGAAAGTATGAAGATTATCGGAGTGACAGGAACAAAGGGAAAGACGACCACCGCATATTTTGTGAAATACATACTGGAAAAAGCAGGGTATAAAGTTGGTTTAATAGGGACGATTGAGACTATTATTGGGGAGAAAGTAATTCCGTCATCACACACAACGCCAGAATCTTATGATTTACAGCAGTATTTTAAAGAAATGAAAGATGCAGGCTGTCAAGTGGTTGTGATGGAAGCATCCTCGCAGGGATTTAAAATGCATCGTACACAAGGTTTTATTTTTGATTATGGTATATTTACGAATATTGAGCCAGACCATATTGCGCCAGGAGAACATGCAGATTTTACAGAGTATTTGTCGTGTAAGGCAATGCTGTTTCGTCAGTGCAAAGTCGGGATTATAAACAGTGATGATAAGCATTGGCGTCAGATTATAAAAGGGCATACCTGTTTGCTGGAAACATATGGTTTTGAAGATGGCGCAGATTTGCGCGGAAGTGACTTAAAATTAGTGACAAATGCAGGATATTTAGGAATTGATTTTAAGGTGTCAGGGTTGATGAATCTTGAGATTGAGACAGATATTCCCGGAAAGTTTAGTGCATATAATGCATTGACGGCAATTGCAATCTGTCGACATTTTGGCGTGAAAGAACAAGATATAAAAAATGCGCTTCTAAGAGCTAAAGTGAAAGGTAGGATTGAAATGGTGAAAGTGTCAGAGGATTTTACGTTAATGATTGATTATGCGCATAATGCTATGGCACTAGAAAGTTTACTCACCACATTGCGGGAATATCAACCGCATCGTCTGGTTTGTCTGTTTGGATGTGGTGGAAATCGCTCAAAGCTCAGGCGTTACGAAATGGGGGAAGTGAGTGGAAAACTTGCGGATTTTACGATTGTTACGTCTGATAATCCGCGTTTTGAAGAACCACAAGATATTATTGAAGATATCAAGATAGGAATCGGAAAGACCGATGGAAAATATATTGAGATTTGTGACCGCAAGGAGGCGATTAAATACGCTATCACGCATGGAGAGAAAGGGGATATCATTGTGCTTGCTGGAAAGGGACATGAGGATTATCAAGAAATCAAGGGTGAAAAATACCCAATGGATGAGCGAGTGATTATTCAGGAAATATTAGAGGAACTTGCTCGGGATGGGAGATAAAGAAGCAATGACAGGTAGATTTGCGAATATTATCGTGGATATATCCCATGAGAAGGTTGACCGCCCCTTTCAGTATCGCATACCGGAGGCGCTGATAGGGAAATTGACAATCGGAATGGCAGTGATAATACCTTTTGGACTTGGAAACAAGCGAATGAAAGGTTATGTAATGGAAATTACTGACCGTGTAGAGTACGATGAAAAAAAATTAAAATATGTGGATTCTATTGTAAAAGATGGCGTTAGTGCGCGGGGAGATTCGCTTAGATTAGCATGGTGGATTCGAGAAAATTATGGTTCTACTATGATTGCTGCGTTAAAGACAGTACTTCCAGTCAAAAAAAAGTTAAAACAGGTAGTTAAAAAGACGATTGTCTGTAAGGTTGACATGAATACGGCAGCAGCGAAGGCAGAAGAATTTGCAAAAAAAAATCAAAATGCAAAAGCGCGCTTGATGCAGGAATTAGCAACGCAGCCAGTGTTGCCATATACGTTGGTTACAGGAAAACTAAATGTTACAAGTCAAACGATACAAGCTTTAGAGAAAGCAGCGTTGGTTGAGGTGCAGGCGGAAGACACTTATCGGAATGTGCTGCCGGAAAGGATGACAGAGTTGGAGGGATGGAAGAAAAAACAACTCTCTGCGAACCAAAGCGCGATTGTAACTAATATTATTAGGGATTTCAAAGCAGGTGTCCGCAACACCTATCTGATTCATGGAGTGACTGGAAGTGGTAAAACGGAAGTTTATATGGAATTAATTGAACGGATGCGAGATGAGGGAAAACAGGCAATTATGTTAATACCAGAAATCGCGCTTACCTATCAAACTTTAGTGCGTTTTTATCAGCGTTTTGGTGATAGAGTGTCTGTGATAAATTCTAGACTTTCGGCAGGAGAGCGTTATGACCAGTATGAGCGTGCTGCGCGCGGGGATATTGATATTATAATAGGTCCGCGATCTGCGCTGTTTACGCCATTTGAACGACTTGGCCTTGTGATTATTGACGAGGAACATGAGAATAGCTATAAGAGCGAGAGTATGCCAAAGTATCATGCAAGAGAAGTGGCTGGTGAATTGTGTCGCATGAAGAATGCTAGTTTGGTTTTAGGCTCAGCAACACCATCAATTGAATCTTATTATAAGGCAAAAAAAGGAGAGATTCAGCTTTTTATGTTGAAGGAACGACTAGCGGGCGGTCAATTACCTAAAGTGTATGTGGAGGATTTGCGCAATGAACTTAAAAGTGGAAATCGTTCGATTTTTAGCAGACGCCTTTACAGTCTTATCGCAGACCGTCTACAAAAAAAAGAACAGACGATTTTATTTCTCAATCGCAGAGGTTATGCGGGATTCGTATCCTGCCGAGCTTGCGGGCATGTTATGAAATGCCCGCATTGCGATGTGTCATTGTCTGAGCATACTGACCGTTTTCAGAACAATAGCAAGTTGGTTTGTCATTACTGTGGTTATATGATGCCAAAAGTCACAAATTGTCCCCAGTGTGGGTCTAAATATATTCTTGGGTTTCGAGCAGGAACACAGCAGATTGAGGAGCTTTTACACAGGGAGTTTCCGACAGCACATGTGCTTCGTATGGATGCAGATACGACAAAAACTAAAAATAGTTATGAGCAGATTTTGTCTCAGTTTGCAAATGAGGGCGCAGATATTCTTATAGGAACACAGATGATTGTAAAAGGGCATGATTTTGCTAAAGTTACATTAGTGGGAATATTGGCGGCTGATATGTCTTTGCACGCCGGTGATTATCGGGCAGGCGAACGTACTTTTCAACTACTTACACAGGCAGCAGGTAGAGCAGGCAGGAGTGCACTTCCTGGAGAAGTTGTGATACAGACGTATCAACCAGAGCATTATGCAGTCGTGCATGCGGCTAATCAGGACTATGAACATTTTTATGCGGATGAAATCGCTTATCGTGATTTGATGATGTATCCACCTGTAGCGCACATGATGGCAGTGTTGGTGTTATCTGACAATGAAAAGACAGGCGTAGAACAAACAAATGTACTTGCAGAGCAGGTAAAACAACAGTTTGGTGATCAGAGATTGATTTTAATAGGACCAACAGAAGCTTGTATTGGTAAGATTAATGACATATATCGATATATTTTTTACATTAAACATAGGGAGTATCGTGTGTTGACAGCAATTAAAGATGCATTGGAACAGACAATTCATACAATGAAGTGGAACACGGACAGTGTACAGTTTGATTTTGATCCAATGAATAATTACTAAAATATAAAAAGTTAAGATAGAAAGGAAAGGAAAATTATGGCAATTCGAGCAATTAGAGAGATAGGAGATCCTGTGTTGAGCAAGATTTCAAAAGAAGTGAAAGAGATTACGCCAAGAGTGCAGGATTTGATTGATGATATGTTTGAGACAATGTATGAGGCAAATGGTGTCGGACTTGCCGCAGTACAAGTGGGTGTTCTAAAGAGAATTGTTGTGATTGACACTGGAGACGATCCAATATTGCTCATTAATCCTCGCATTGTGGAAGTTAGCGGAGAACAGACAGGAAATGAAGCATGTTTAAGCGTGCCAGGAAAGACAGGATCCGTGACAAGACCAAACTACGTTAAGGCAATTGCGCAAGATGAAGAATTGAATGAATTTGAGATTGAAGGAGAGGAATTGTTAGCAAGGGCGTTAATTCATGAGATAGAGCATCTTGATGGACACCTTTTTGTGGAGAAGGTAGAGGGTCCATTGATGGATGTGGAAATTGCGGAGGAAGATGCGTAGATGAAAATTGTATTTATGGGATTTAAGCATTTTCATATAATTCCACATAATTGCTTATATGGCT
>CAJUAE010000089.1:1799-14045 GCA_910583965.1 uncultured Lachnospiraceae bacterium | reverse complement strand
ATTGGAACAATCTTTAAGTTTTCAAAAGATACAAGGACTACATTTTATACCACAAACGCAATTGAATCGTTAAATTCCTCCTACCGGCGTTTAAACAGGCAGCGCAGCGTATTCCCAAGCCCCCAGGCCTTGATGAAATCCCTTTACCTGGCAACTTTTGAGGTAGCGAAGAAATGGACAGTCCCCATTCGCAGCTGGGGAAAAGTGTATGGGGAGCTGTCCATCATGTATGAAGGAAGGCTGCCCCAATAAGGTCGTATAAGCACAGGTGTACACCTATATCAGGGTATAGGTGTACACCTACAGAAAGGAGCCAGATATGTTTTATAGTGGAAAATATGATGCCCAGAACAGATATGATGAATGGAACACTACGCAGGTCAAGCTGAAACTGAACAATAAAACCGACAAAGACATTCTTGTATGGATCCAAAAACAGAAATACAGCCGTTGTTCTTCTGTGCAGGGAGCAATAAAGGCACTCATCCGAGAAGACATAGCACAGAACAGTCAAGATGATTGAAAAAATTTTCTAATATGGGTTGACAGGGAAAATAGATATTTGTATAGTAAAAGGCAGGTGAACCAAAAACACCTACCTTTTCTATTAACTTATCATAGAAGATCTTAATTTACAGAAATTATTTCACACACTCTTTAATTCCAAAAACAAGACACTTTTATTGCACCATTAAATAGACGAATCCCTTATCAAACAAACTACTATCTGAATATATAGGATTATTCTTTTTATGATATCATTCTGTATATTGCTACAGTGGCTCTATTGATGTTCCCTTCGTTTTCCCAAAAAGCACTTTGCAGAAATCATGTATACCTTGATTTTCATTGTTCAGAACAGACATAAACAGAGATTTTATATTGATTTCCCCTCCGCTTTTCTCATATTCTGCCAAATAACGTGACCGGAACTCCCGATAGGAGTTTCGGATATAGTTGCCTGCCTGATCGTCATCATAGGTATGATACAAATCATCTAACTCCTTATTATTCAATCTTTCGTTGAACTTTTCAGCATTATATCGACCTTTGGCACAGCCCACATCCCATTCGACCAGCTCTTCGTAAGCCTGATCCAGCTTTTCCAGTTCTTCTTCCAGTGTCAGCAAACGAATGCCATCAGTCGCTTTATTATCATATACATATAACTCCCTTGTTCCATTCTGATACCCCTGTACGATTTGCTGATGCAGAACAGAATACGCGTGCATTGTCGATGCCATAGAATCTTCAAATCCATAATAACCCTGACTGTGCTCAACATTACCAATATAGTCTGCTACTTCGCGCTGCAATTCCCGATAGTAATAGGAATTAAGATATTCTATGCTACAGCGTGTAGATTTTGATATCATATTACTAATTTTCTTCTGATGATCCATATTTGAAATAATATCCACTGCATGTAAATCATGTATCTGGACTGTATCCCGATTTTCCCTTACAGTTTTGTCTGAACTGTTAGGGAAACTTTGCCCATTTCGCAAGCTCTGTAGTTTTAGTTCGCCGGACATATAGACATTTATAGAGCGGTTTCCTACTCTAACCATCAGTCATCTCCTCCTTCTGGCTCCTTCCCATTCCAATACGGATAGTAATATTTCGTTGGATATGGACGTGAGAATGAAAACTTATAGTTTAAGTAATCATAAAAATAATTATACCATGCAATATCTATTACCTTGCCAGTATCTGGGTCTATATATACATTTGCAAAATGCAAATCCTCCCAAAGCGTCTTATCACTGGAGTCCCCTCTCCCTCTGACATGGATACTATAACAAGGTGTACTCACATCACGTACAGATAACATTAAAACGTATTTATCTTTAATTCCCGTAAATGCCGAGCTTGAAATACGTATAACATCAGGCATAGTTTGTTGACATTCCAACGGCTGACTCGTTCCATCCGTTTGTAAAAGGCAGACATAAAAATTTGGTGTCTTTCTCAACGAAATATCATAATTTACTGAACTTGTACTATTACTATAGGAATATGAGAAATCAATCTCATTTCCATTAACATAATATTTCGATCTGTCTCCTCTAAACTGGAATATAACGTTTGCCCTGTCACATACAGCAAAACATCCTGCCAGTTCATCTGTTGATATTGGTGCAATCGTAGTTATATATAACCCATATCCGTGAGTTGGCGAATAACTACCATCTACACTTCTAACCCTAAAATAATGGGTTCCTTCACTGAGTGCATATAAATCATCCTTTATCACCTTCGCTCCATTACCACCACGATATTCGATAACATAATTTTGTGAAGTCTTTATTTCGAATCTTACAGCACTAGCTTCTGAAAGCGTAAGTTTATAAAAATCAACATCATATGGACTATCGATTACACCTTTTAACCCATTTACATTATATGTACCAGAAACCTCTGTCGCAGTTTCTGGTGTATCATTATTTTCATATTGTACATCATCTGTGCTGGTATATAAAGCCAATGAGAAATTACCACTACCCTCAAATCCACTTACTGCAATAAAATATATTCCTGCTCCGGCTTTTCCTCCAATTGCCTCATACTCTCCGGCTCCCTCCTGTGTACTGCTTCCCGCCATTAATAATTCACCACTATCAGTATTCAACTGAAACACATATAAGTCGGCATCAATTGTATCATCCATGTCCAAAAATAGCGTTAGATTACTTAATGTATCTAACGTAAAATAATACCAACGATTTTCATCCGTTAACAGTGAATTTGTTTTCTTTTCTCCGTTCAAAATCTCTGTTGCATAATTTGGATCAGTATTATCCTGCTCGTCATTCATGTCTAATGTCTGGATTCCATCAACCCAAAATGTTTCATTCAATTTCTCGTGCCCCTCAACGTTATAAACAATTTCTGGCACTTCATCTACTGGTATCTCTATCTCTTCCAACTCAAAGTTCTCTAATACCGCTGTAGAGCTTGATGTATTTTCATTTTCCGCTGCCTGAACAATATTTATATTACTGTTAACGCCTGTTGCCAAAAGTACAGCTGCTGCCATTAACATGGCTACAAGTTTTCGTTTTATCATTTTCATTTCCACCTGTCTGCTTCTACTGTTTTTTATGCCATCTGGTCAAATCTGTTGTGCATAATGTCTGCATTGGAAAGATCCTGCAGCATTCCGTCCTTATAGCCAATACTCAGATTCAAGTCCGGAATACGGTAAAATCCCTCTGCCAGAAGTTTTTTGATATTTTCCTCAAAAACGTTATAGGCAGTCCCTTTAAACTGAGCAGGTACTGCATCGGAAGTCTTTAATGCCTCCCTGTATACATCCAGAATATTTTCACCCCTGCCATTCACAAGTCCGGATTCTGTCTGCCTGTATTGTCGTGGATCTTGTCCTGTCACGCTCACAAAACTGTTCAGGGTGTGATATTTCACCTTTGCATTATCAGATATGGATGCTCTGTTACTGTGCATGATATGGTAAAAAAGTTCACGCGCGTTATTATCCTTATTTAACAGCTTTTCAAGCATTGCTGTCAGTCCTGCATCATCAACCCCCGATACTTTGAGGGAATAATTATAAGGATCAATTGAGAAAGTCATGTTGTATTTACTCAGCATGGCACTGTCAATCCCCGCATTTCCAAAAATATTGCACAGCTGCATGTTGATTGTCTTTCGGTTGTACTCATGTGCCTGTTTCTCCGTTACATCACGTACTTCACCTTTTAAATGGGGATCGTAGAAACTTGCTCCCCCACTCAAACACCCAAATAGCGTCATTTGCAGTTCATTATCATGCATGGCAATTACTTCCTGCTCACTGAACTGCTTATAGTAAGCTGTATGATAATATTTTTCATGAAGTGCATTGTACACCTGATCTACCGTCGTATACTTCGCCCGATTCTTTACACCCATAGCATAATATATATCTTCCAGCTTCTCACATGCTTTATACATATCACTTTCCGGATCATGGTTGTTGCTCTTCACTTGATCCTTTACAACTTTCAGTTCTTCCTTCCATGCAGGTGTTTTCGGCGTATCCGGTGTGTAACGATAAGGAATATTATAATAATTGTAATATGCAGTATCCCTCATGTTTCCCCCTTAATTTGTGAAAATACGATAACCTGTATCCTTTAAATCATACTGATATCGAATATTTAACTTCACACTTCTCATCGTGGATTTTGCAGTTGCCATAGCGTTATATTTAAACTTCCATATTTGTTTAACATTTATGTTATCTGATAAACTAATATTATAAGATCCTCTGGTTGCACTTGATACTGTTGAAGTATACCATTTCGATGGTCTTGCTGGCTGAAGCATGTGATGCACATTTCCCTGACTAGGTGACTGTGTACTCGATGTGGTGATACTGGTCACTATAGCATTCTTTGGAAATTGACTACTATCCGATAAATCTATGGATATAACTGAGGAATCTCTTCCAGAACTGCTGAAAGGTGAATTACCTGCATTCGAAGCTGTTCCAGACATCTCAACTGTACGTGACCCTGTTCTGATACGATCTGATGAAGAAAGACTGAAATACATATCACCTGTATAATAATCTCCCCTATTCACCACCAGATAATATGTACTATTAGTTGATGTTGTATTATCTATATTTATATACAGACATGGGGTAAGACCTGTTGTATTTATTAAGTTATCTGGATTCTTTACTGGAATCCCTAATGAACTTCCCGATGCATTTCTCAATCCTACTTCCATTCCTGTATAGGCTGTATCAGAAGAAACTCTTACATAAATCTTTTCCCCTGCCGCTACCGTGAACCGAAACCATGACTGCTGTTCGCCGCCATACAATATGGCTGTATCGTTTATGGAACTCCACGTTCCAAAATTATAAGCCGAACCCATTGTCGTGTTTCCGGTAATAGCAGATGCTGCTTGTACAGTTTTCAGATTATTTCCCATACTCAGTGTTAATGTCAATACCATTGCTACTGCTAAAAGACTACAAATTAATCTCCTTATTCTTTTCATCAAAAATTCCTCCTTGTAAATCAATTTAATCCTACACTCTTTGATATTTTTACATATGCTTTCATCTCCTCCCAAAAATAACGCAATTTACTGCTACTATTTCAAATATTACTTCGACTATTTAGAAATCACAATCTTTGTCTATTCATTTTACTGTCAATAATTATGATTTTAGCCATCAAAGTAATAATGAATATATTAGTAAATATCAATACACAAGCCAAAATGCAATCATTCCCGCTCAATGAGCAAAAATAGCAATCATACGTAGCCAATAATAATCTTAAATTAATATCGTTTATCATTTTATGATATCATATATACTATATCGTCTTAATTCACTAATTATTAATAGCCAAACAATTATTTTATTAAAAAAGTCTACATTTAACATTTCTATGCTAAGTGCAGACTAAAATTTTGTGAGTTCAGGTTAAGTATGAAGATTCATCCAGTATTTACTCTTTTTTACGTTTTCACATTCCCCAAATATATTAACTTTTCCGCTTTCCAATATCACAACTTGATTCATTTCATTTAAAATTTCCTCTTTATGCGTTATCACGATTACTGTCTTATATTTAAGCCTGGTATGCAGCAATGCATTTATCTGTTGTTCTGAACAGGCATCCGTGCTCGATGTTACCTCATCAAATACCACAATCGGACGATCATGAATCAACGCTCTGGCAAGCGCTATTTTCTGTTTCTGTCCGCCAGAAAGCATTGTGCCATTCTGTCCTACCATATAATCTAATGAAACAGCCTCAATAAATTCAGATAATCCGCTATCCTTGCAGGCATCCAATATCAATTTGTCCTCTACCTGTTTATACAGACTAATATTATTGCGAATGGTATCATTAAAAAGATATATGTCCTGACTTACCACCGAAAACATATTTCTGTATTCATCCAATGAAATATTTAATATTTCATTTCCCGCTAGAAGTATCATTCCTTTTGTTGGCGTATACATCCGAAGAAGTAAATCTATAATTGTACTTTTCCCGGAACCATTTTTACCAATCAGGGCAGTTTTACTTCCTTTTGGAAAAATAAGATTTATGTTTTCTAATATTGGCTTATCATTATGATATGCAAATGATACCTGTTGAAACTCTATGTCACCAAACTCTGGCACTAACGTCTGGTTCCCATCATTTTCTTCCTCCATATCCATAAACTCATAATATCTTTTAGTCGAGGGAATGATACCTGATAGTAAATATCCAATGTTCAATATTGCAGATATAGGTCCCGTGACATATACACTATATGTAATAAAGGCAAATACACTTCCGACAGAAAGCCGCATATCAAATACCAGATTTGCGCCAATAATATATATAATGGTGAGCAGAAGATGTACCATGACATTATCTGTAAGTCCGTTCCATTGCGTGAGCATATTCATCTTCTTTTGCCTACTGATTACAGAAGTCTGTCTGCCGGCAAATTCTTCACATTTGTTTCCCAATATCCCAAATATTTTAACTTCCCTTACGCCTCCAACAGTATCCCCAAACCATCCGGCATATTTTTCGCTCTCTGCAATATACTCGTCCATGATAAGTTTCCGTTTTTTTGCAAAGTATTTCATCATAAAAATTTTTATGGGAATAAAAAAAATCACCACCAGTGCCATTCTGTAATCCAATATAAAAAGTCCAATCATTCCGCCTGCCACACTAAATGCCTGAGTTAATACAAAAAATACACCATTATCCGCAATGGATGCCATATTGCCAATATCCATATTTATATTATTCAATATTTCCGCATAATTCTTATTGCTGAAATATCCTGTTTTTATCTTCATCAAATGTTTAAATGACTGTTCTGACAAAAAATACTGTATGTTTGCTGCTATATCCACACGCTTTTTTTCTTTTATAATGTCGATAACTGCTATGACCATATAAATGAAGAAGGAACTCACCACCAATTCTACCAGTAACTCCTTATCTCCTCCTATGAATCCATCATCCATAATTCTCCTGCTCAATAACGGAATACACATATTTAATCCCGTTGATATAAGAAGGCAGCATAGAATGAAAGCAATTATTTTTTTATAATCTTCCAACAGCATAAACAATCTTTTTAATGCTGCCTTATTGCTCATCTTCATCCTCCGTCAAAAATACAATCAGACAATTATACACTTCTCTAATTTCCTTCTCCCCAATAGCTTCAAAACAAATTTGTGTTCTTTTTATTCCATCACAGTAAACCACTATATCTGTCTTTTCTCCCCTGTTTTCTATTTCAATTAATATTTCCGCATATCCGTTAAAAATATCTTTCTCATTTTTTTTAATTCCACAGACAATTAAATCTGACTGATTATAATACGTCTGCCAATATATAAAATCAACTATTTTATTTCTAACGCAAGTATCCGCATCCAATGGGATATACTCTAAATAGTATAACACACTTTCCGTTTCTGATGAAACAGTATAGGCATTATACCCTTCTACTTCAAAACATTTCCTTAATTCCGTCAGCCACCATATAACATCCTGCCCACTGTCAAGCCTTAAAATAATAACTGGTATATTAATATTTTCATTTTTCTCCCTTGAACGTTCAATTTGTGTCTCCCTGTTTTTTCTGCTCCAAAAAAAATACTGCGTATCCGGTTCTTCTATCGTTTCCCGCCCAAGATAAACAATATGCTTATCATTGTATTTCTCCACTTCATTCCCATCATATAATATAACTGTATCTGCATTTTCTGCTTCTTTGACCACATCAAAATAAACATCTGCTTTACTGATTAACTTATTTTGGAATATCCACCCGTTCTCTATCCAGTCAGGGACATACTGCACACAATCCTTTCCAGCCTTTAAATAAAGCTGTTTCTTTATCTGCCATACATTCGCATCTTCCTTCATTGCCAATAGCTGCCCTATCATTGCCGTAACATATGGTGCCGCATAGCTGTTATTCCTTTGAAGCAATATACGCTTGTCTGCCAGCTGGAATTCATGTTGTGAAGGAGCAGTAAAATCAACACCTCTATTACACAGACTTTCATCATCAGTGCCAAAGGCATCAGCAGTTCTTACACCAATTACACTCGAAAAAGATGCCGGATACGCTGTATAACCACTATTTGCTGTCGCCGCCACAATTATAAGCCCTCTGTTGGCATAATGATTTATTGTCCGCAGAATCTTACCTTTATCCTTAAAATGCGTTGTCCCAAAGCTCAAATTAACAAGTCTTATACCATTTGACAAACACCATCTGAGAGCAGATTCCAGCGCAGACACATCCCCCCTGCCAGTGCCATCAAGGATCTTGTAACTGTATAACCGTACATTTGCACAGTTCCATCCTATGATAATGGCACAATTTGTTCCATGCATAAACAAATCCCCATTGTCATCAGTATGTCCTTCGCTATGTTGAATAACATCGTACAATCCGTATAATGCAAGTATATTTTCATCTATTCCACTGTCAAGTATTGCTATTTCTGTTTTTTTCATTTCCATACATCTCAGCTCTGCTGCTTCTCAAGTTTTTCATATACCGCCCCAACCATATTATCCAGATAATCAAACCTTTCGTCCAAAACATTCCGTTCCTCAAATTTTATTCCAAAATGTTTCTCTACTGCAAAATAAAGCTGTAGTAAATCTCTGGGCAACAGTCCATTTCCCAGATCAAGCAGACTTATTTCTTCACTTATCGTAAGATGAATTGTACTTTCAATATACTGCTTAATCCATTCTTTTATTGCTTCCTTGTCCATATGTCCTCCTTTAAAATTGTTCATATTTTCCGTATAACAATAATTTTCTTTCCACTTGTTCAAAAAAACTGTTTTCCTTTAAATCTTCCGCAGAATAAACCATATACCTGCTTTCCGGAATCTTCAGGTGCGGCAGATAACCATATGTTAATTTTTCTGACCACACTGAATTAGATATCGGACAAAATTGCGATACAAAATACGCATCTATATTAACATTATATTTATATTTTGCCATTTCTGATATTTCAGCGTAAAAATCGTCATTATAATCCTCATTAGCCATCAATGATGTTATAACAAAGTCCGGCTGTACTGCATTAAACATTTCATAAGCATAAAGCCCGAAGCTGAAACGGTGCTTATTATTTAACGCAATTATGGAATCTGGTATACCTAAAAGGATAACGTCCGGCTTCTCTTCAATAGAAATATTTTTAATCATCCTGTTAAGTGCATAAACTTTGTCTATATCTGAGTATTCGTTATTGAACAAAAAGTCGGGTAATGAATGAAATCCATACAGCGCACTTATCTTCTTTGTTCCAATCTGACTAACTTTATATCCTTTATTAATGAAGTTTTTTCTAAGATATAGTTGCAGATTAAATTTTTGCACATTCTGACCAATTCCCATGACAGCAACAATGGGTACATCTATGTTCAATATCTCAGAGGTATTATTCCAGTTTTTTTCTGCTATTTTTACCGTTTCATAATCAATTTCCAGCAATTTTACCTGATAATTTTCGCAAATCCCTCTTATTTGGGGAAGGTATTCTTCCTCAGTACATATAATATCTTTTCCATTTGAACACATATATTCAGCTATACGATAAAGCTCATTCTCATCTGGAACCTTATCAATAATGCAAAATGTCTCAAAATCACCAGACTGAATCCTGCCCTCACTATAATCATTAAAAGTACAAATTTCATTTGCACAATTTTCAAAGTTTACCGGCAGAATACCATTGCAGCACATGAAACGTACAATATTGTAATTAAATAGTTCCCTATATGCTTTAATATAGCTTTGCTCAGCCGAATATGGATAAACAACAATATTCATATTTCTATACTCCTCCCTCGAAATCACAGCCAAAACTCTTTAGTACAATATAATTTTTTATGAATTCTTCAGCATTTTTTCTTGACTGATCACACCATTTCAAGCGATTAGATGCTTCTATTCTGCCATCTTCACCAGCCTTTGCCACGCACTGGGAACACATTTTATAGCACCAACATGCACTACATTCTTTTTCCGTTATCTTTGCTATATTTAAAATCTTTTTGGCATTTTCTAAGTCAAACCCGCTTTCCAGGCTGCCTATACATAATTCGCTCGATTCCTCATCTACCCGTTCACACGAAAAAAATTTTCCTTCCACTGTAACAAAGAAACGCTGTATTCCCGGAAGACATTGTCCCCCCGGACTTATTTTTTCATCATTCATCTGCATTCCGACAAACCGCTCTTTAATAACTTGTCTCAGTGAAGCTACCTCACTGCTATATAAAGTAGGCTTAAATCTGGTAAAAAGTTCCTTATTGCACGCATACAAATACGTCTTAAAAATTTCATAATTGGATATGGCTATTAGTTCTGGATTAACTGGTTCTGCATCTTTTTTACTAATCGGATTAATATAACTTGAAGCAACATTCATGCCTTTAACAGTTTCATAATTTAAGAAAAACTCACTTGAACAGGCTACATTTTGTTTCAAATCTATAACCGCATTAAATCCTATGTTTTTTGTAAAGTCCGGTATCTCTTTCCTAATTTGTTCCAGATTCTGCATTATCGTATCAAATGTCCCCTTATTGCTGTTCGCAAATATACGGTTGCTGTCATGAGTCGCTTTTGGTCCGTCTAAGCTTATGGTAATATTAAATTTTTTATCATACAGATATTTTGCAGTTTCCATATTCAGCAAGGTTGCATTGGTGGTCATATTAAAAAGAATTCTTTTCCCTATAAATATCCTCTCCGCATAGTCCACAGCCTCCTGTATCAGTGAAAATTCCAGCAACGGTTCTCCGCCATAAAACCCTATGGATATTTCTTTACTGTTCATAGAATGTTTTGCCAAAAAGTCTATAGCCTGCTTCGCAACTTTCACGGACATTCTTTTGTTATTATGAACCCTATTTATATAGCTACCTGAATAAACACAATACTGGCATCTTAAATTGCAGTTTTGTGTAACCTGCAATATAATAGTATTCAGGTTATTTTCATATAAACTCTCCAATAATGATGTTTCAAAATGCTCAACAATAACGTTTTCATTTGCTGGTCGTAAGCAGCCCGAATTTGTCAAATATTCAAGTTCATCTTTTAATTCACCCGTTACCTCCATTTCCCTGCCTTTTTGATTGAACAAAAGAAATTTGCACATATCTTTTGTAATTGAAAAAATTGCATTGGTAGCAACATCATACATAAAATACTGGTTATATAATTCTAAAATATGTATATTTGATTCTGATATTGTCATATAGTTCTCCTTGTGTAAATAGTACATAAGGCTTTACTGATTTCAGCAAAGCCTTACCCAATTGAAATTACTCAATTCTAACCAAGCAGCAACAAAGTACCCCTACTTTGAGATCCCGTAGTAGAATATTCAGCATTTGTTGCAATCTGATTCCCGTTTGCAGTTCCAATGCTATGGCAATTATTGCATTTGCAAGCACACCAGCAAGTACATGAGCAAGCATATGCCATAAAAGTACCTGTTTCCATTGTATTCTTCTTACCAAGTTTCATTGTAGTTTCCTCCTTCCTTATGTATTTATATAGTAAAAGCCATTGGCATTTCTATATCTTCTGGTCAAAGCTATTTCTTCTTGTCATAGTATCAGCAATAACGATACCCGAATCAAATGATAACTTCATATTTTCATCTAATCGCTGTTCTTCTAACTTCCCATCCTCTATTTTTCTTTCTTCCGCCTTCTTTTCCTCTTCTTTCTTTTCTTCTCTTATCTTCTTAATTCTTTCCTGCAATTCTTCTCTTGTTTTTTCTGTTCCTGAATCAGCTTCAAACCGACCAACCATTTCTGTAGTTATATCATCGTATCCATTGATACTGATATTGCAACTTAATATCTTACTACCACATGCTGACGCTGCCGATTTCAAATTATCAAATACTTTTGGTAACAAAGACAGATTGTATTCCAACCATTCTGATGTCTTTTCATCTCCTAACGCTTTTGACAAAAGAGAACCGTTTATTTCCGCAGAATACTCAGTGCTTTTCAAGCACTTATATTTTTCTGTCAGATAATTTCTATACTCACGAGTATTACTGTGTGTTTTTTCTGCCGTTTGCTGTTCTGTTGGATTTTTTGCATTTTCAGAACTGTCCTTTGGTTTTTTTTGAGTGTAGTAATTTGCATATGTTGTATAATTATTTACACCTGTTATTGCCATAATCTTACCTCCC
>CAJUAE010000089.1:0-1699 GCA_910583965.1 uncultured Lachnospiraceae bacterium | reverse complement strand
TATTTTGAAAGTGGAGAAAATAAGTTCCATCCTCATTCTTTATTAAATACGAATTACTGGTATTAACTTCATAAGCCTCCTGCTCTGTTTCTATATCTTCTTTCGGCGCTTCATATTTAGTCTGAAAAATAAAAGAGTAGGATATTAAAAGCAGACAGATAGAGATAATCCATGCAAGAATAATCCCTTTCCTTACTAAAATACACTTTTCCTTTGCAACCAGCTGAAAACGCTCAAGGAGCAGTTGCGGATTATCATAACGAAGTCCTGTAGAATTCGTAGCTTTAAGACTGTCTTTGTACTCATTTAGTACAACTGCCAGATAATCACTTTTTAACTGATAGTCCAATTCCATTACTGCTGTCAGGTCACACCGGATTTCCAGACTCTGGTTCAAATCCTTTTTTAATAAATATACACAGGGATTCCACCAATAGAATGCACATAATATGTTAATCAGATTCTTTACCAGAATATCATTATTTTTCAAATGAGAACACTCGTGAAGGAGTATAAACCGCAATTGTTCCTCTGTATACAGTTTATCAGGTATTATAATCTTCTTTCGCAGTATACCAAAGCAGCAGGGTGTTTTGACTGCTGCAGTCTGAAGTATGTCCGGCTTTTTAGTTCCGTTCCAAATTTCATCTGCAATTTGTGCTGCTTTACTATTTCTTTGTACCGGCATATCACCAAAATATCGGGCAACTTTCACATACTGAATCACATAATGCAGTAAAATCAAAAATGCTCCTAAATACCAAATAAAACGTAACATATCAAACACCGAAATATCATTTCCTATATTTCGTTCGATACAGAAAAAATAGTATATTTTGTTATAAAGTGTTCCGCCGAATATTACCTTTGTCCATGGAAATTCAACAGGAATGACCATTCGCATCATGCAAAACAAGTATAAGACAATCACACCTGAGACACTACAGATATCAATTAATTCATATTTCGTTCTTAGCACATAGTAAATTAAAACAAGAATACTGCTCCACAGAACAGTCATCCAGACTGAAAAAAATGTAATATGCATGCTTTTCCTTATTTATCCTTGATGGACGCAATGACTTCTTCCAGCTTGGCAATCACTTCTGCATCTTTTTCGCCCTTGTTTTTTCTGCTTACGCCAATCAATGCAGCAGTAAGATCTGCCAGAGAGTTTTCGTTTATGCCTCTGTTTATAAGAACCGATGAATAATATTCCTCTTTCGTGAGAGAAGGTATCAGCCTCCTCGCATATGTTTTTGCAGTCTTTTCAAGTCCTGCCACCTCAAGATAACCGTTATCAGACAAAGACTGTACTGTCCTGCATAGAGTGATATTCGTCCAGCCTTCGGATTCCAGTTGTTTTGCCATCTCACTTGCAGTCAAAGGTTTCTTGATTTCCCAAAGATAGTTCATTAGTTCTTCTTCTCTTTTGTTTAAGGTATCTTTCTTTTTCAACATCGTCCTCCTATTCATATTTTAACATCAACTAGCAACGTATATCATTTTATGATATTTCATATACTATATCGTCCATAATAAAATTTTCTTAATAGCAAAATATTTTTTTATTATGTTATTGCTTTCTCAAAACGTAAAAATAGAACGATGTATTTTGATTTTGGGCATAAACATTGAGCCTGGCGATTTGGCAGACTTAAGAAAAAGTATTAACAGGCTGGATGTTTATTGTGCTGCT